>JAEDFN010000065.1 GCA_016292775.1 Paludibacteraceae bacterium | reverse complement strand
AGATTAAGGATTATCTGAAGGAGAAATAACATAAAACCTATAAGTATCAAAAGTAAAAAAGAGATGGGAAAGGGTATAGGAAGAAAAATAGTTAATGACCCCGTACATGGGTTTATTACTATCCCTAATGATTTGGTTTTCCGCTTGCTTCAGCATCCTCTTTTTCAGAGGTTGAACCGGATAAAGCAGCTCGGCCTTGCCGGCTTTGTATATCCCGGGGCACAGCATACTCGCTTTCAGCACTCTCTCGGTGCCATGCATCTCACTTTTGAAGCAATAAAAAATCTGCGCCTCAAGGGGCATGACATCACTATCCACGAGGAGGAGGCGGTACTCGCCGCGATGCTCCTGCACGATGTAGGGCATGGCCCTTTCTCTCACGTGCTCGAAAATACTCTCGTAAATAATATCAGCCATGAAGATATTTCTTTGCTGATAATGAAGAAGATAAATGGTGAGATGGATGGTGCTTTGACCCTCGCTATAGATATTTTTGAAGATAAATATCCAAAGCATTTCTTGCACCAACTTATCAGTTCGCAATTGGATATGGATAGGATTGACTACCTCTGTCGCGACTGCTTCTATACCGGTGTTACAGAGGGTGCTATCGGCGCAGATCGCATCATCAGCATGCTCAATGTACATAACGACCGCCTTGTGGTGGAGTCGAAGGGCATCTATTCTATCGAGAATTTCCTCATCGCTCGCCGCCTTATGTATTGGCAGGTTTACCTGCATAAAACCTCTGTGGCAGCCGAACGCCTACTTATCAGTATCCTCGATAGAGCAAGAGAATTGGTGCTGATGGGTAAGCAACTGCATGCTTCAAAGCCGCTACTGTTCTTTATCAAAAACAGTCCCGATAAGGCGACTTTCGAATCAAATAGCGATGCTCTTGAGTACTATTCTCGCCTCGACGATTATGATGTTATCAGCGCTATTAAAGAGTGGTGCTATTCCGACGACGATATTTTAAGTCTTCTCAGTAACTGCTTTATCAATCGTAAACTATATAAAGCAAAACCTGCCGACGAAATGTCGACTGCCGAAATACAATCACTTGTTAATCATTATTATACCACTTACAAAATATCAGAGGTGGATTTGCGTTACTTTATTACAGACAATATAGTAAAAAGTAATACTTACAACCCTGAGGTGGCAAATATTATGATATTGTTTAAAGATGGTAGATTGGAAGATGTGTCAAAAGCTTCGGATATGCTCAATGTTGATATGCTGAGCCATACCACGGAGAAGAAATATATCTTTTATCTACCGAAAATATAAATAAGAATACATGGAATTTTCTATCAAACAGATTGCCGATTTCTTGAATGCGGAAATAGTAGGTGATGCAACTTTAAAATTAAATAATTTATCGAAAATCGAAGAGGGTGTACCAGGTACTCTTACTTTTCTTTCCAACCCTAAATACACTAATTATATATATACTACGAAAGCATCGGCTTGCCTTGTGAGTAGGGATTTTGTGCCGGAAAAGCCTTTGGAAACCACACTTATAAAGGTGGATAACCCCTACGAATGCCTTGCAAAACTCCTCTCTTTGGTGGAGAGCTATAAAAAAGGAAACAAGCACGGGGTGCATCCTTCCGCTATCATCGACTCTTCTGCTATTATCGGCGAAAATGTATATATAGGTGCTTACGCGGTAATCGAAGCGGGCGTGAAAATAGGCGCAAACTCCAAAATTTATCCCCACACTTTCTTGGATAATAATGTAGTTATCGGCGAAAATACCACTCTCTATTCGGGAGTTAAGGTTTACGACGGTTGCGTTATCGGCAAAAATTGCATCCTCCATTCCGGAGCGGTAATAGGTGCCGACGGCTTTGGTTTTGCCCCTGATGCTCAAGGTGTGTATAATAAAATTCCTCAAATCGGAAATGTGCTGATAGAAGATGATGTGGAGGTAGGCGCAAATACCACTATCGACCGCGCTACTATGGGCTCGACAATTATCCGTAAGGGAGTCAAACTCGATAATCAAATACAGATAGCGCATAATGTAGAGGTAGGAACCAATACAGTAATGGCGGCTCAAAGCGGAGTGGCAGGTTCAACGAAAATCGGCGAGAGCTGTATGGTTGGCGGTCAGTGCGGTTTTGCAGGCCATATAAATATCGCCCCTAAATGCGGCTTCGGTGCAAAGAGTGGTATACATAACACAATCAAAGAGAGTGGATATTATCAAGGATATCCCGCTATGACGGTAGGTCAATTCCGCCGACTCAGCGTTATCCAAAAGCAACTCCCCGATATCGTCAAAAAAGTTTATGAAATAGATAAAAAAATCAAATAATATTATGTCAAAACAGAGAACACTAAAATCAACAGTTACCCTGTCCGGAAAAGGTTTACATACCGGTATGGACGTAACTCTTAATATTTTACCTGCAGCTGATAATACAGGTATTATTATCCGTAGAGTGGACCTTGCAGAGCCTGTAGAAATTGCTGCCGTGGCGGAAAATGTTACAGCTACCGAGCGTGGTACCGTGCTTTCTCGCGGTGATGTAAAGGTGAGTACTATCGAACATTGCCTCGCCGCTCTGTTTGCTCTGGGTATCGACAACTGCTATATCGAGGTAAACGCTCCGGAATTCCCTATTCTCGATGGTAGTGCTATACAATATTTCAACGCTATTAATGCAGCAGGTTACGAAGAGCAAATCTTTAATAAAGACTATTTCGAGCCGTCAAGTAAAAAGACTTTCACCTCTGCTGACGGTAAATCTACATATACTATACTCCCTGACGACGATTTCTCACTCCAAGTGATGATTGGTTACGACTCTCCTCTATTGAAAAATCAGTATGCTTATATCGATAGTATAAACGATTTTGAGAAGGAGATAGCCTCTTGTCGTACTTTTGTCTTCGTTCGCGAAATATTACCTTTACTCGAAGGCGGACTCATCAAGGGTGGCGACTTGACCAATGCTTTGGTGATTTATGATGAGGAAACCACTCCTGAAAATCTTACTAAAATAGCTGCTGCCGTAGGAGTAGAACTCCCTGAAATAAAAGGCGTTGGATATATAAATGGGCCGTTACTCTTCGATAACGAACCGGCTCGCCATAAATTGCTCGATTTAATAGGCGACTTGGCTCTTCTCGGTCACCCTATCAAGGGTCGCGTTATTGCCGTTCATCCGGGCCATGGTGCCAATACAGAGTTCGGAAAGAGTATCCGTAAAGAACTCCGCCGTCAAGAGAGCCTCGCTCCGAATATCCCTATGGATGCCGAAGCTGTTATGGATATCAACAAAATAAAAACACTACTCCCTCACCGCTATCCTTTCCTCCTCGTCGACAAGGTTATGGAGGTGAGCGACAACTATATTGTGGCTATTAAAAACGCTACTTTCAATGAGATGCACTTCCTCGGCCATTTCCCGGAAGAACCTGTCATGCCGGGTGTGCTCCATGTAGAGGCAATGGCTCAATGCGCCGGTATCCTCGTGCTCTCTCAAAAAGAAGATCCTAAAGCTTACTCCACTTATTTCCTTAAAATAGATAATGTTAAATTCCGCAATAAAATAGTGCCGGGCGATACTATCGTGATGAAAGTTATGCTCACTACTCCTATTCGTCGCGGATTGGCTAATATTAAAGGTTACTGCTTCGTAAATGGTAAAATAGCTACTGAAGCGGAAATGGTGGCTCAAATAGTAAAAAATAAATAATTACTAATCTTAATTGTAAAAAACATTTTTAAACTTATGAAACAACCTTTATCGTACATCCATCCGAATGCAATTGTTGATGATAGTGTAGTCATCGACCCTTTTGTAACGATAGATAAAGATGTGATAATAGGCGCGGGAACTCGTATTTACAGCAATGTCACTATATTGCCGGGAACTCGTATAGGAAAAAATTGTCAGATTTTTCCCGGTGCTGTTTTAGGGGCTATCCCTCAAGATTTGAAATTTAAAGGAGAATATACTACTGTTGAGATCGGCGATAATAATGTAATACGCGAATGCGTTACAATACATCGAGGTACGGCTTCTAAAGGACGAACTGTTGTTGGTAATAACAACCTCATTATGGCGTATTGCCATGTTGCTCACGACTGTGTGTTAGGTAATAATATCATCATGAGTAATGCCACACAGCTCGCCGGTGAAGTACATATAGAAGATTATGCTGTTATCGGTGGTGGCAGTTTGGTACATCAGTTTGTACATCTCGGTAAGCATATCATGATACAAGGTGGTACACGCCTCGGCAAAGATATTCCTCCATTTATTACCGTAGGTCGTGAACCGGCGGTTTTTGCGGGTATTAATTCTATAGGTATGCGCCGCAGAGGTTATACAAACGAGCAAATTGCTAATGTGCAAGATATTTATCGTCTCGTTTATAACTCTGGGCTCAACACCTCTGATGCTATAGCCAAAATAGAGGAAGAATTCCCTGCTACTGTCGAAAGGGATGAGATTATTCTCTTTGTTAGAAATTCCGGTAGAGGAATTATACGTGGATTGAAATAATATATTTTCTACTATTACCATTGTGCTATTTTTACAATGGTAATAGTTTTTTTTATTTCAACAGAAAAATCACGAAAAAAAGAGTGCGGTATTAATGTTAAAATTTACTTAAAAATTAAAAATCTACAAGGTAATTCAATGTAAGATATTAATTGTTAACAGATTAGTGAGAAATAATTTTTAACTAAAATTTCTTTGTTTAGCAGATTTAATTGATTACCTTTGCATTAGAAAAATCGCGGAGTGGAGCAGTGGTAGCTCGTCGGGCTCATAACCCGAAGGTCGTAGGTTCGAGTCCTGCCTCCGCAACTCATTTAAATTGTTTGTATCTTTGTTCTAGGTCTGCCTTGCTGTGAAGTAAGGTAGATTTTTTTTAACTCTTTGTTATGCCGGTAAACGGCTCTCGTTTCTGCCGTATGTCGGGTGAAGAGGTGTATTTTGGTGTAATGAAATAATATAAGATTATTAATGAAACGTATGTGGTTGATTTTTGCTATTTTATCGGCTGTATTTGCTGCAGCTACATCTATTTTGGCAAAAGTGGGTATAGACGGAGTAAATGCCAATCTTGCTACAGCTATTCGTACTATAGTTGTACTGATAATGGCGTGGGGTATGGTATTTATCACTCATGCTCACACGGGCATAGGGGCTATTTCTTCTCGCAGTTGGGTATTTTTAATTTTGTCGGGACTTGCTACAGGGGCTTCGTGGCTGTGTTACTTCTATGCTATTAAGATAGGCGATGTATCGAAAGTTGTGCCTATTGATAAATGCAGCCTTGTACTCACAATTATATTTGCCGCTATTTTTCTTGGTGAGGTGCTTACTTGGAAAACCATTGTTGGTTCGTTATTGCTCCTTGCAGGTACTTTAGTGATGATTTTTTAATTTTTCCTTATAATAGTAGTGAGAGTGTATTGCTCTTTTGCCGAATAATTTCGTCTGTAAAGAGTACTGAAATATAAGTTACTTTTGTGATAAAATATTGTTGTAAATAGCTGAAATTTTTTCTCCTATCGATTTGTAAGTGTAATCTTCTCCGTGTTTTGTTTTGGTATCAAAATCGTTTCTGTGTTCTAACATATATTTCATTGCATCGCAAAGAATATCCGTCGCTTTTTTCGGCACGATGATACCATTTTTTGATATCTGAAAAGCATTATTTTCCGTTTTAATTATCGGAGATAGTATCATAGGGGCAATTCCTACGGCAGTGGATATAATCGGTAGTTCCATTATCGTTGCTTCTTGCAGTACTACGGCGGCGGTTTCGTAATTGGAGAATAGCAAGAAGGTATCGGCTTCGGTCATTTCTATCGCCACTTGCTCGGTGAGAAGTTCTCCCGTAAATTCTATAATGCCTCGGTCGGTAAGGCCTTTCTTCTCTGCTACTGCTTTGGTTGCCTCAAAATCCGGCCCCGTACCCACCATTTTTACCTTAAAATCATCCCTTATTGCTGATAATTGTTCTGCGGCTTCTACTATTCCGATGGTGTTTTTCGCCTCATTATCAAAGCAACTGACGTGTAGGAATACGAATTTTTCTCTGTTTTTAGGAAGAACGGTTTTGCCGTATTCATTTCTTGAAAGTGAGTAGAAGAGGTCGTTGACAACGTTCGGGATTACCGTTACATCTCTGAGGTTATTCGTGAGGGCTTTTTTCATTGCTTGTGCAAGGAGGTCGGAAACGGGCATCACCATCGAGGCTTCCGCTATTGCTCTTTTGTAAAATCCTTTCGATTTGCTTCGGTAAAAGGCTCCGTTTTCAGGAAGATATCCGCTCCAATGCTCGGTAAGAACAAAGGGGATATGGTATTTTTTTTTGATATAGAGGGGAAGTAAAATTTGTTTTGTAAGCACATTCAGATGCACAATGTCCGGCAATCCGTAATGCGAGTGCCAATATCTCCAGGCTCGGAAAAGGTGCTTTATTTCGGTAAATATGTTCTTTTTTCCCGGAAAATAGAAATATGTTTGTTCAACTCCTTCGCTCCACACGTGCTCGATATAGGGAGCTTCTACATCTTTATGGTAGCAGACATATAGTACGTGCACGTCAATGTCTTGTGTAACTATTGCTTCGGCGTGGCGAAATACGAAAAGGCCGGACATGGCGTCGTATTTCGAGGGGTACCATGGTGTAATAAAGAGTGCTTTCATTTTCTTTTATCCTTTGTTGTAAACAACATATTCTCCACAAAGGTAATGATAAATTTTTTATTGCACAAGTGTTTATCGGTTTCGTTT
>JAEDFN010000064.1 GCA_016292775.1 Paludibacteraceae bacterium | reverse complement strand
TAACAAACCGATGATGATAATTGTGGTAACCACCCCGATATAGTTGTAATATTTAAACGAATTGATTTCAATATTTATTATATTATTAAAATCGAGATAAGTATAAATAACGGTAGCACAATTATTAACAAAATGGATAATAATAGTGCTCCAAAGGGAGCCGGTATAATAAAAAACGTATCCAAACAGTGCCCCCATAAGCACTTGAGGGATAAAGACTTTGTATTGCATATGCATAGCAGCAAAGAGTATTGCCACTACCCAAACGGCAATATGATAGTTCACAAATCTGTTAGCTTGAGTTTGCAACCAGCCTCTGAAAAATATTTCCTCACAAATGGCGGGAATTACCGCTACTACAATAATTGTCAATCCCAACTGCCACATTTTTTCCACATTAAGCAAGGTATTATAGGTTGCCATAGCTGAAGATTGCAGGTTATCCATAATCTCTTTTAAGCCATTCAAAAAAGAGGGGAAAGGCAGTGCTTGGTTGATGTTTTGAAACAGATATATTGATGTAAACATACAGATGCATATTCCTATGATAGCAACTATATCTTTGGTTTTCGGCATTTTATTAATTCCTACCGATTGAAAAGGTTTTTGCCCTTGAATAAATCGGAGTGATAACAGCGGAAAACAGAAGTACATCAACAAGGAGTTGAGCGATTGTATGAAGCATAGTCCGGGATAGGAATATATCCAACCGTCGACAATGAAACTCAGAGCATTGATAAGTGATAAACAGAATGCTTGAAGAGCGAAAAAAACGGCAAATATTATCAGTAGTTTTTTCATTTCTTAGGCAGACGAGCAATAATGGTTTCGTTACCGATAGTAGCCTCGCCTAAGTCGACAAAAATCTCCGACTCCATCGGGATAAATAGGTCGACACGGCTACCGAATTTGATAAATCCGAGATGCTCATTGATATTACAAGAGGTATTTTCCGCCACATAAGTTACGATACGACGAGCAAGAGCACCTGCTATCTGACGCATCATTATCTGTATTCCATTGTTATTCTCAATCACCACAGAGCTGTGTTCGTTCTCATGAGAAGATTTAGGCAAATATGCCGCAATATGTCTACCCTTATAATGGCGCACATATTTCACAGTGCCTGACAGCGGTATCCAATTCGCATGAACCGAGAGAACACTCATAAAAATAGATATCTGCATCATCTTTTTACCTTCAAAAAACTCGTATTCCTCTACCGGCTCGATGACGACAACACGTCCGTCGGCAGGGGCAATGATAAGATTTTCGTCGTCCACTTCTACCTCACGGGCGGGATTTCTGAAGAAATACAAAAAGAAAGCAAAAGTAAATATTGAAATCAACAAATTGATAAAAAAGATATATCTGCTTGGGGTTTCAATATACACCACTAAATTCAGTAATGCCAAAAGGAGTAGCAACCAAAATAGTATACTATAGCCCTCTTTATGTACTCTAATTCTTCTTTTTTTCATACTGATATGTTATTTTTTAAGTAATCTTAGAAAAAGTTTGGCCAAAAAATCCAATAAAAGGCCGCAGCAGCCGGAGCGGCAAAAAGGAAACTATCGAACCTATCGAGCATACCGCCATGGCCCGGAATAATATTCCCCGAATCTTTTACTTCGAATTTGCGCTTGATTATTGATTCGAACAAGTCGCCGAAAGTAGAAAAGAGTGATATAATTACGGCAAACAAGATCCAGATAACGATAGATTTTCCGGCGAAATGATATATTAATGCACCTATTGCCAAAGAACCTATCAAGCCACCGACAAAGCCCTCCCACGACTTTTTCGGAGAGATGGTCGGAAACATCTTGTGCTTGCCTATCATACTGCCTACAAGGTAAGCAAAAGTATCATTACCCCAAATAATTAAGAATAAGCCCAAAGCAATTGGCAAACTTTCTTCACTTGATAATTCAATAATAGTGTATAGTGCAAATGGAATGGCAATGTAAATCATCGACACTATGATGTATTTAAAATTAACCGCTTCGGATTTGATAAAGAATGAGGCTATGAAATACATAATCAATAGTACCACATAGAGGAATATAAATAAGTCACTTATTGTATACAGATTATTTAGTCCGTCTATGACATTTATGCCATCTAACACTGTACCCCACAGCAAAAACAACGAAGGTATTATGGCGAAAAAAATATTAATAGAAGCATTTTCTTTTGTAGTGATATTCAAAAACTCCTTCTGGCAAACAACCATTATAAATGAGAATAAAACTCCAAAAAGAATTTTACTGTACACGGAAACGGTACCAAATACTACTGCACACACAATAAGGAGAACCAATACTGCTCCGGATATTGTGCGGGTTATAAGATTTTTCCAATTTATTTCCATAATTACCTGGTATTAAGTTATTTATTTCATTAATTTGTAGGTCGGCTTTCAACGATGCCGTCGGTGTCGGTTTTTTAATGAGCGGCTTGATCGTCGCCTTTATCTGCGGATGAATCGATATTAGGATTACCTTCACCGGAATTACCATCTGCAGTGGCTTTGTCGTCGCCTTTACCAGCCTCGGCATTATCGGCTTTTTTCTCGTTATCGCGAAGTATTTCTTCGGCGCGGGAAGCCCAAGGGCGAGGACCGAAAACAGCCTCAAGGTCTTCGGCAAAAAGCACCTCTTTATCTATCAAAATCTGCGCTATTTTATGGTGACCTTCTTGGTATTTAAGTAATATCTCTTTAGCTCTTTCGTACTGCTCGTCGATGATTTTAGCTGCTTCGGCATCAATGAGTTGCGCGGTAGACTCGGAATAAGGTTTGCTGAATCCGTACTCATTCTGACCGGTAGAGTCGTAGAAAGAAACATTCTTCATTTTGTCGCTCATACCGAAATAAGTAACCATAGCATAAGCTCGTTTAGTAGCCTGCTCAAGGTCGCTCAACGCGCCTGTATCGAGCACACCCATAAAGAGTTCTTCAGCGGCACGGCCACCCATCAAGGAGCATATTTTATCCAGAATATGTTGGCTGGAAGTAAGTTGTCGCTCTTCCGGCAGGTACCAAGCGGCACCAAGAGCCTGACCGCGAGGCACAATAGTTACTTTAACGAGAGGGTCGGCATATTGCAGATGCCAGCTGATAGTAGCGTGACCCGCCTCATGGAAGGCGATATTACGTTTTTCTTCGTTAGTGATAATCTTGGTTTTCTTTTCAAGACCACCGATGATACGGTCGACGGCGTCGAGAAAATCTTGTTTATCTACAGCGGTATGATTTTTTCTTGCGGCAGTAAGGGCAGCCTCGTTGCACACATTGGCGATATCGGCTCCGGAGAAACCCGGTGTTTGGCGGGCAAGGAAATCGATATCTATGCTATTATCCACCTTGATAGGTTTGAGGTGGACTTTAAAAATCTCTTTACGTTCGTGAACATCAGGGAGTTCTACATGTATCTGGCGGTCGAAACGGCCGGCACGCATAAGGGCCTTATCGAGGATTTCTGCACGGTTTGTAGCGGCAAGGATGATAACGCCGGAATTGGACCCGAAGCCATCCATCTCGGTAAGGAGTTGATTTAGAGTATTTTCTCTTTCATCATTAGAATTAAAATTCGCATTCTTACCACGAGCTCTACCTATTGCATCAATCTCATCGATAAATACGATACAAGGGGCTTTTTCTTTTGCTTGGCGGAAAAGGTCGCGCACACGAGAGGCACCGACGCCGACAAACATTTCCACGAAATCGGAGCCGGACATAGAGAAGAACGGCACGTTAGCCTCGCCGGCTACTGCCTTGGCAAGGAGGGTTTTACCCGTTCCCGGAGGACCTACCAAGAGGGCGCCCTTCGGAATTTTTCCTCCAAGAGTGGTATAGCGTTTCGGGTTTTTAAGAAAGTTTACTATCTCTTCTATCTCCTGTTTGGCACCTTCAAGACCTGCCACATCGGCAAAAGTAACCTTATCTTTTACAGAGTTTTTGTCAAACATCTGCGCTTTTGATTTACCCACATTGAATACACCTCCGGGGCCACCGCTACCGCCACCCATCATCTTGCGATTCATAAAGATAAAGAAACCGATGAGAAGCACAAGAGGCAATACAGAATAGAGGAAAAGACTTAAATAATCTCTACCCTCGTTGTATTTTACTTCGCCTGTAAACTTATTTTGGGCTTTTAAATCATTAACAGTTTCGGTAAAAGATTCTATTGAAGGATATATAGTATATATCTCTATCTCTTTACCGCTTTTTAGAGTCTTTCCGGTAATTTCTTTATAGCATTTTGCATCGATAGTTGCAGTAGCTATTTGCTTTGACAGATTTACATTTACCTTCTCTACACTACCCTTTGAAAGAGCCTTTTCGAATTGAGAATAAGGCACTTCGGAGGTACTCGTACTCATTGGCCAAAACGAAAAAGCTATCAATACCAATGCTATAGCTAAATAAACCCAATAGAAATTGAATTTAGGAAGATTTTTCTTTGTTTTTTTGTTTATATCCATATCTATTAATCTAAATCTGGGATTTCGGTAATTTTAGCATCAGCCCAAAGGTGCTCGATATCATAAAATTCACGAAATTCCGGTTGAAAAATATGCACTATGGCAGTACCATAGTCCATTGCAATCCATTGACAATTCTCGTAACCATCAGTAGCAAAAGGTTTTTCGCCGGCATGCTCGCGCACGAAATCTTTAGTAGCAGTGGCAATACTCATCACATGCACGTTAGAATCGCCTTGAGCGATGACGAAATAGTTACAAGGAGCTTCAAGCTCACTCATATCTACAATAACGATTTTTTTTGCCTTTTTCTCTTGAAGGCCTTCAACAATTGTAGTAATTAATTTCTTGTTATCAGTCATAAATAAATAGTTATCTTTTTTTAATTAAAAAACGAGGTCATTAGCATACATCCAAACGATGTAACGAATTATTTTGCCGAGGGCCATACTGATCAACACCACCCACCAACGGCAACGAAAGAAGCCACAAGCTACCGCGATGATGTCGCCCACACCGGGCAGAAATGACAAAAAGGCAAACCAGTCGCCATACTTATGTATTTTACTTTCAAAAGTTACTACCTTCTCTTTTTTTATTTTCATCCACTTCTCAATCCACTCCATTTTACCGAGTAAACCGAGGGCATAGCACGTCATTCCGCCGAGAATATTACCGAGAGAGGCCCAAAAGACGAGCCAAAAAGGGCTAAAATTCTGCCAATAGAGAGTAGTGAAAACCACTTCGCTACTAAAAGGAAGAATGGTAGCTGCAAGGAAAGCAGCAAGAAACATGCCAAAATAGCCTAAGGATATCAAATCCATCTTATCCTACACTATTCTCGAGTGACACTTGCAGTAATTTTTGAGCCTCAACGGCAAACTCCATCGGCAATTTATTGATAACCTCTTTAGCATAACCGCCGATAATCAATCCCACTGCATCTTCGGTAGATATGCCTCGTTGTGCGCAATAGAAGAGTTGGTCCTCGGAAATTTTAGAAGTAGTAGCCTCATGCTCGATGACGGCAGTAGGATTTTTCACATCCACATAAGGGAAAGTATGAGCGCCGCAATCGGAGCCGAGCAAGAGGGAGTCGCACTGAGAGTAGTTTTTCGCACCCACAGCACCGGGGGCAACCTTTACAAGGCCGCGATAAGAATTCTGACTCTTTCCGGCTGATATACCTTTGCTCACGATGCGAGATCGGGTATTGGCACCGAGATGTATCATCTTCGTACCGGTATCGGCTTGTTGGAAATTATTTGTAAGAGCAACAGAATAGAATTCTCCCACGGAATTATCGCCTTTAAGGATACATGAAGGGTATTTCCAAGTAATAGCGGAGCCCGTTTCCACCTGAGTCCATGATATTTTAGAGTTATTACCCTTACAGATAGCGCGCTTGGTGACGAAATTATAAATACCACCCTTACCCTCTTTATCACCCGGATACCAGTTTTGAACGGTGGAATACTTCACTTCGGCATTATTCATCACCACGATTTCCACTATAGCCGCATGGAGCTGATTTTCATCTCGTTGCGGGGCAGTACATCCCTCGAGGTAAGATACGTAAGCATCGTCATCCGCCACGATAAGGGTACGCTCGAACTGACCGGTGCCTTTTGCATTAATACGGAAATAGGTAGAGAGCTCCATCGGGCAACGCACCCCTTTCGGGATATAGACGAACGAGCCATCGGAGAAGACTGCGCTGTTTAGAGCGGCATAGAAATTATCCGCATAAGGAACTACAGAGCCGAGGTACTGCTTTACAAGGTCGGGATACTCCTTCACCGCCTCGGAAATAGAGCAGAAGATGATGCCCTTATCGGCAAGAGTTTCACGGAAAGTGGTTTTCACGGAAACGGAGTCCATAACAGCATCCACGGCAATACCATTAAGAGCTTTTTGCTCTTCGAGAGGGATGCCGAGTTTGTTAAAAGTGTCAAGAATTTCGGGGTCTACCTCGTCAAGACTCTGAATATTCTTCTTTTTAGGAGCGGCATAATACGATATTGCTTGAAAATCTATCTCGGGAATATCGAGATGACCCCATTTGGGTAGCTCCATTTTTTGCCAATAGCGGTAGGCCTTCAATCTGAAATCCAACAGCCATTCCGGCTCTTCTTTCTTCTTGGAAATCAGACGAATAACATCTTCCGACAACCCGGTTTCTATTGTGTCGGTATGCACATCGGTAGTAAATCCGTATTCATATTCGCTATTGACTACCTTGTCTATTATATTATCTTGTTCTTTTTCTTGCATAAAAAGCGTAGTATATCTAATTTAAACCACAAAGGTAGTATTTATTTTTGAATGGGCAAAATCTATAAAAACTACACCCC
>JAEDFN010000063.1 GCA_016292775.1 Paludibacteraceae bacterium | reverse complement strand
CTCAAACTAATATTTCCCTTTTTCGCGACCTCTTACCCCATGGGGTAAGAGAATGGTTTTGCACTTCGTTTGTGAATCTACACATTATTTCCTCCCCCTACTCTTCTGGGACAACTGTAAATAATAGTGCAAATTTAAACGTTTTTGGCAAGCCAAGTGAGCATAACAAAGCTTGCCCAAGTTATGCCATGGCGAAAACTAACGAACGAAAAAGTGAAGTGGCAAAGCTTGTTATTCCACGGCTGTATAAATTGATAACATTTTGAAGTTTAACTTTATTGAAATCATAAAGAATATTCCCACCCCCCTAAACAAACTTTTTTGGTAGAAGATCTTATAACAATAACCCATGTCTTTATGAAGGCTTTAGAAGAGTATATTGATTATTATAACAATAAAAGAATTAAAAACCGATTAAAAGGAAAGAGTCCGGTGCAATACCGAACTCTTTCTCATATCGTAAGGCTTATAACTTGTCCAACCTTTTGGGGTCTCTTCATTGATATGCGGGATAAAATTATTTAGCAATCACATTAAATAGGATAATATTATTCCACTAAGTGCCAATAATTACCCTCATCATCCCTAAATATTGTCAAACCTCTTCCATGCTCTACTTCTACAAACAAACTGTCATCTCGATTAATTGTAATTGTTGTAGGGAAACAAGTATTATAAATACAATCTTTAACAATACAATCACATCCCTTTTGACCTGAAAATAAAATATTATTATTTTTATTGTAAAAATCGGAATTGTAATCTACTCCTCCTAAATCTACATTTTTATCACTATGTATGGATGTAAAGATATTAAAATTTATATAAATATCCTTGGATTCATAGCAAACAAATTTTGATATATTATCCCAATAAAAAATATGGTCATAATCATCATCGTCAAAGGATAAAAACCGTGATGGAGCTAAGCAAAAAATAGATTTATTTATATAATTATGAGTTAGCTGCAATAATATAGTATCTAAAATACCATTCTTAATAGCAGTAAAAAGAAATGTATCTCCAACTTCATTTGGTAAATAATTATCCAAATACTCTATTGAAACATATTTTTCTATACTATCATATTCAATGCTATCATATGGATTAGTAATAGTATCACCAATAGTATCATTTGTAATAATAGGCGGATTAGGTACCCGAGGAGGACAACCTATAAACAGTGTTGACACAAAAAGTAAAATCAACAAAATATTTAATATCTTTTTCATATCACATTATTATTTATTTGTTAATAATCAATTTATACAATTTTGAAATGTTATTTCCTTGTAAATAAACAAAATACACACCAAAAGGTAATGTATTTAGTTTTGAAATAATATTATTTGAATTATTCCGGCTTGTGGATTATATTGTATAGGACGTATTTTTACCACTATTCCGGTAGTATTTCCGGCTTTAAAAGGAGTAGAAACTTCAACATATTTCGTCAATGAATAATCACTTGTATAATATTGTTCTGAAAACAGAAATTCCGGTTGCTCTGCTCCCATATAATCCTGATAAGGATAATAATAACTATGTACATGATAATCTTCGTATTCACATATTATATTATTTTCTATAAAAGAATTATTATATAAAGCAGCCGGTATTTGTAGAGTAAAATTAATAGAAGGTAAATAAGGCAATCCAATACTATCTTCGTAACCTAAATATTTACTTTCCGGAAGTTGTATTTCAAAAAAATCTATGTCAGATATCGTTGTATCGCTGTATGTTAATGATTGAATATCTTGAGAAAAAACGATATTATACTTGTTATCAAAAATATTTATAATCAATGAATCTTCCAAATTTACTGAACTCTGTAGCGAAAAACCGGGAAGTTCTTTACACTTCATATATAATGAATCTTGCGCATTGATATACGAAGATATTAAAAAACAAAGAATAGTCAAAAAAAGTGTCTATTTCATAGAGTTTTATAATTTAAAAATTCAACTAAAAATAAAAAATTCACGTTATTTGGAGGTATAGAAACAAACAACAAGAAGAGTTAAGTATCTATACCTCAAATAATTTGAAAGCGTAAGAACAAAATAATATAAACCGAAGACTATTCATAATAGAATTATATATAATTCGCCACAACAAAAGTAATAAAAAATATTTTGAAAATAAAATAAATGGAGATAATTATTTATAGACCAACTCTCAACGGATACCTTCAAAATTAATAACTAAATTTGCACGTTTTGATTAAGCCAAGTGAGCAGAACAAAGCTTGCCTCAAGTTATGCCATGGCGAAAACTAACGAACGAGCAAGTGGAGAGACTAACTTGCTAAGGCTATCCCGAGTGAGGAGGAAGAAGACAGAATATGACGTTGAAATCACCACCAGAATGCTAAAGAAACACCTAATCCGCTTTGTCCCACATTAGTTGTAAATGCATTCTTTGAAATAAGTGCGCGATTCTTCGACAGACAAAGAGTTTCTGCAGAATAGTCATCATAATACAATTGGATAAGATATTGGTAATAAACTCCCACACTCAGCAAATAATCTCCAACCGGGAAGGCAAAATCACACCCAAGAGAGAATGGGAAACCACCTACCTCTGCAGGTCCATTATAGTAATCAAAAAAATCTAAAATAGCCGAAGAAGAAAAGTAAGGATCAAAAAGCAAGCGTGGTATAGCATAATATTTTTTCCCCATCTTTAAAGGAACTTGTAAACCAAACTTTAAGCCTAAAGAAAAAGCAGAACGCATTTTCGTTATTTCTTCTTCCTTATTAAACCATTCTTCAAAGCCTACGAAAACCTGAAAACCAACTGATAACCACTGATGTGCTTGCTCCCAGCTAAGACCTATATTCTGATTCTTGCTCAACATATTAGTGTACGTCAACCGCACCAAGTTATACTTTCCGAAATCATCTACATACACCTTACTTTTACTTGGTTTAGAATTATTTGAAGACGAACTTGATGTCTTACTCACAACCGACACCACCTCGGGCGTACACTCAAGTGAGAGCGTATTAGTCAAAACATCAAGAGGCATATCAACCTGCATATTACGTAGCGAGTCAATGCATTCTTTTTCCATCTTATCCACCATTTTCGCCCAAGTCTCACCATTGATGGTAATAGCTGCGAGTCCGCTTTCTGCGAGAGTATCATTACCAACAGTAGAGATAAAGCGACTAACGGCATCAACCGGAATAGTTATACCTACGTTATCGCGCCAGAAAGCTTTATACGTATTGACGCCGACAATCTGATAAGTGTCACCTTGCTTTATAAGCAGGGGACCACCCGAGCTACCCGGATCGATTGGAGCCGTATGCTGAATATAAACGGTATTGTCTTCTTCAATCCTTAGATTGGCATTACTCACCGAGCCCTTTGTAACCTGCCAAGAAGGTTTACCTGCCAAACCGGGGAATCCGGCAGCTACGATATCCTGTCCATCTTCGATAACCTCAGTGCTCAGCTCTATAGCAGGTTGAGTACAAGAGTCCGGCAAACATACGAGCACAAGGTCCTCATTATGCGAAACTGCCTTTACTACACAATGTTCATAAACCAAAGTAGTATCTTTCAACACAAACGATATCGTTGCTTCACGGGCATATCCAACTACATGGCGGTTGCTCAGCACATAGCGACCATAATCGGTTTCTACCACTACTCCGCTACCGGTTACACCACTTTTATAAGCGCTGAGCAAACGAGATTCGCTCATAAATCCTTTGCGAGAAAACCACAATGACAAATCTCCAATTTGGTCTTTCTCTTCATCTGTATATTCTGCTTCAACGATACATACGCTCTCTCGTAATCCCTGCGCAAAGGAGACAGTTGCTACCATAAACAGCAGCAAAAGAATGCTCAATCTGGTTTTCATAATGATAATAATAGATATAAAATATATTCCTTTATCAAATAAATAATTTTTTATTATCGAAAATAAGATATTCTACTAAAAGGTGAATTTTACAAACCTATTTCATCTGATCGATAATAAACTGAAGGTCTGATGCTTGGAGCGTGCCATCGAGGATTTTATTATAAATCTCTTCATTATCTTCGAATAGTTTTGCTCTCAATTTTAATCCTTTATTACCTTCGCCCCAATCGTATTCCTCAACTTCTTCTTTATTTTTATTATAAGTGCGAATAAATCCTACTGTTTCAGCATAATCTCTGTCAAGTCGTTGAAGCAGTAGCGGTTGCCATTCTGATAATCCAATTTTACCAATTGCTGCAAGCGACTGATCCAGCGTTATAGTAAACATGAGGTCCCCGGTCTTTCTATCTATACCATAAGAATCATAGCAACGGAACACCACACACCAATCGCTCGCCATAACAGGTACACCCCACTCAGGAAATATATCCTTTTTCTCATGAACTATAAGACAATATATCGTATGTTTATCTTCCGGAAATTTTTCTCTCCAATACGTAATAAATAGAATGTCTTCGGCAGAGATTTTTCTTTTCCCTTCGTCTTCGAGCTTAACAGTAATTTTTTCTTGAAACTTAGTAGGCATCTGTACCTTATCATAGGTTTCTTCATGTCCATCACGAAACATAATCGTTGCAGGAACATAGGTTGTATTTATATAAATAGCCTGTGCTTGTATGCCTACTGCCATCAAGCATAGCAAAATAATAAGTAGAAATTTTTTCATAACAATATCTCATTAATTTTGTATAACATCATTATTAGCTATCAAACGCTACGAACCATATTCCCGGCAGTTCGTTGCGCTAATCAGAATAAAACTACATATCACCCCCTATCGAATAAGTTAAATATGAGGTAACATCTATTAAAATCGCCTACAAAAATACAATATTTATTTTACACTACAAAAACATATCCAAAGCTTCAATAATTTAATAATTAACAAACATAAGTAGTACAACACTATAAATTGTATCCTACAAAAAAATAACGCTAATCCGGTAACTCACAAAGGAATAACCCGATTAGCGTTATCATAAAAAAGGGGAAAAGCTACATAATAGCATTAAGCAAAGCAACTACTACAGAGAAGGTATGCTTTGGCGCCTCTTTAAAAAACTGCTCGTATTGTACGAAATTATCATCATGTTCACCCGGTGTATCGCTAATAATACGTAGTGAAATAAAAGGAGTATTGTAAATAAAACAAGTTTGCGCACACGCGGCACTCTCCATGTCAACAGCAAGCACATCCGGAAAATAGTTTTTTATTAATTGTATTTGATATACATCGGTAATAAACTGATCACCGGTACAAATAAGTCCGAATTTAAGCTTCTCGTTATCAATAGTTTTTGCAGCAGATATTAGTTTATCATCGGCATTAAAATATAGTGGAAAATCTTGCACTTGCCCCCTATGTCCGGCTCCACACCACACATCATGATAGCAACATTGGAGGGCAACGACAATATCACCTTGATGGATGTTAGCCCCAACACCTCCGGCAACACCCGTATTAATAATATATTTCGGCGAGTAATACTGTATTAATTCTACCACACCAAGAGCGGCATTAACTTTACCAATTCCGAGTTTCATCAAAACAATTTTCACATCTCCCTTCTTACCTTCAACAGCATGAAAACCATTAATATTAACAATACCGGGTTTGTCAAGTATATTCATCACCATATCGAACTCCGATTGCATGGCAACGACAACAGCAATTGTATTCATAGATAAAAAAGAAATAATTAATATCCTAATATTTTAAGCATTGATTTATATGATTGCTCTTTCGCAAAAAGTTTTGTAAAGTACTCACCGTTTTCATCAATATCGATAACGACAAGTTTCGGACCCGGAATAAGGCAATGCTGTATTCCACCGTATCCTCCAAGGCTCTCTTGATAGGCACCCATATGAAAGAAGCCTACGTATTGCTCTTCGTTTTGCTTAATTTTGGGCATAAAAACAGCATTTGAATGAGCCTCCGCATTATAGAAATCTTCTGAGTCGCACGTCAGTCCGCCAAGGTTGACACGTTCGTATTCTGAATCCCAATTGTTGACGGCGAGCATAACAAAACGCTGATTAATACCCCACGTATCGGGCAAAGTAGTCATGAAAGAGGAGTCGATCATATTCCATTTTTCGCGGTCGTTTTGTTGCTTTTGGTTAACAATACTATAAAGCATGGCACCACTTTCGCCCACGGTATAACTGCCGAATTCGGTAAAAATATTCGGTTCCGGCACACCGTTATTCATGCAAATATTTTTGATTTGAGCAACTATTTCCTCTATCATATATTCGTAATCGAATTCAAAATCGAGGTGAGCTTGAATCGGCATACCGCCTCCGATATTCAAAGAATCCAGATCAGGACAAATTTTACGCAACTCACAATATAAATTCACTGCTTTTGAAAGTTCATTCCAATAATAAAGAGTGTCTCTTACACCGGTATTAACAAAAAAATGGAGCATTTTCAGTTTTACATGAGGGTCATTTTGAATGCGATTTTTGTAATAAGGGATAATATCATTGTATCTGATACCGAGACGTGAAGTATAAAAATCGAATTTTGGTTCCTCTTCCGAAGCAATTCTAATACCGACATTCATCACTGAATCTTCCGACTGTTTAAACAAATCAAGTTCCAACTTATTATCCAAAATAGGAATTACATTAACAAATCCTTTTGCAATAAGATTTTGAATATTTTCCACGTATTGAGGACGTTTAAATCCATTACAAATAATGTAAGTATTCACATCCAAATCGCCTGAATCATAAAGAGACTCAAGAATATTGATATCGAAAGCGGAAGAGGTTTCGACATTTACTTTATTTTTAAGCACTTCCTCCATAACGAAAGAGAAATGGCTACTCTTAGTACAATAGCAATAGTTATAATCTCCTGCATAATCTACTTTAGCCATAGCAACATTAAACATACGGCGAGTACGTTGGATATTTGCACCTATTTTAGGGAGGTAACACAATCTAAGAGGTGTACCATACTGCTTTATAACATCCATCAGAGGGATATTAAACCACTCTAACTGACCATCTTCCACAGTAAATTCATCATTCGGAAA
>JAEDFN010000062.1 GCA_016292775.1 Paludibacteraceae bacterium | reverse complement strand
AGCCTCCTGTATTCTGTTTCGTGAAATGCCCGACAGCATATTTGCCATGTATTTGTCTACCCGCATGGAACTCTGCCCTTTGTCGACTTTCAAACGAAAATGCTCATACAGGTTGCTCTCTACATCACCATCGTCATCCGCATTGTCCTCCGTTTCATGTATTATTTCGTCATCTATAAGCTCGTCTTTTAATAACATAATATCTGCTTTGCGTTTTGTTGTTGTTGAAAAGTGTATTATGTGTCTCTATTAAAAGAATTCTTCCGAGTTTGTTTTCTTGGATTTCGACATATATAGGGTAACGATAGTGCCTTCGGTGATTATGGAATTGGCTTCCGGCACTTGCTTGTAAACCTTATAATATTGTCGGTCCGTTTCGCTTGAAGGTGGAGTGTCGTAAATGATATTTACACTCTGATTCATTGAGTTAATATCAGAGAACATATTGCGTACGTTGTTGTATGTCATTCCAATATAATTTGGAGCAGGTACCGACTCGTTGCTGCTTTCGCCGGCTACGATGATTAGTTTTGCTCCGTCCGGTATCTTTGTGTGCTCTGTTACAGGATTGTTGTTGTACAGAATGTTTATGGTGGAGTTGTGTTCTGCCGGAATATATTGTATAGAGTCGGCATTAAAGCCTAAGTTGCGCAGTGTGGATTGTGCTTGGCGAGGACTTATCTCTATCAAATTTTCTATTGGAATGGTTCTGGAAATACGGCTGCGTCTGTTTATAGTGATATAAATTTTGCGGTTTTTCTTTACGGATGTTTTTGGAGCAGGTGATTGCTCAGCTATTTCTCCCGGCTTCAATTCTCGTTTGTATACAGAGTCAATAACTTCGTATTTTAAATCCAATTCACTTAAAATCAGCTCCGCCTCCTCTACATAATATCCGGTTAAATCGGGCACCTCTACCGACTCATTGTGATGGGTGTAGCTCTTCAACCACCAAGATAAGAGTACTAATACTATTATCGATAAAATTACAGCGGCAAGTATATTGCCCCATACAAACTTGCTTTTCAAGAATTTAATGATGTTTTTGAACATGTATTTCCTTTTTTATATTTTGCCTTGCAAAGGTACTACTTTTTTTCTTTTGTTGTATGTTTTTTAGCCTTTTATAATACATAATTATTATAGTTGCGTTTTGCTCATATATAGCTGTTTTTTTAGTGGTTTATTATACATTTTTTTATTACCTTTGCACTTCGAATTTTAAATATATTTTTATGTATACTCTCAATTTGATAAAGTTTGGCCGTCAGCCGGTCTCTTTTTATTTGGCTTTGGAAAAATATTTACTTAACTCACCCGAGTGGAGGGATAAGGAGCTCTTTTTTATTTGGGATATCTTCCCGGCTATTGTTTGTGGTAGACATCAATTGATTGAGGGAGAGGTAAATATGGAGTATGTAAAAAATATTGGTGTCAAAATTTATCGTCGTCATAGCGGGGGAGGCACTATATATGCCGATGAGGGGTGCTTTATGTTCACCTTTCTACGTCGCTCGGAAAGTCGTGATAAGGTGTTTCATTCTTCACTGTCTCAAGTGGCGGATGCTTTTAAAAAACTGAATCTGGATGTGGAGTTGTCCGGCAGAAATGATCTTCTTTTTAAGGGTAAGAAATTTTCGGGAAATTCGTATTTGAAGAATGAATTTGGCTCGATACTTCATGGCACGTTGATGTATAATACCGATATCGAAACATTGGTTCGTTGTATCACTCCGGATAATGAGAAGTTGATTTCCAAAGGAATAGAGAGTGTGCGCCAGCGCGTTATTAATGTTGGTGAATCGCTTAATATCAGCCGCGAGGAGCTTATGCGCCATCTTGAGCGGTCTATCGCACCACAAGAGGTTACGCTTGCGGATAAGGAGTTTGACGTTGTCCGCTCTATGGAATCTTTTTTCCTTTCTGATGAGTGGATGAAGGGGAATAATCCTCCTTATACTTTTTGTAATAAGAAGAGATACCCTTGCGGGGTGATTAATGCAAAGGTAGATGTGAAAAAGGATATCATTCAATCGGTTTTCTTTAATGGCGATTTCTTCACTCATGGCGATTTGGAGCCTTTCTACAGAAAATTTGTCGGAATTCCTTTTAATAAAGTTGCTGTTTCCGAAATGCTCTCTTCATGCCCTGTAAATGATTATATTCTCGGTGCTGAAAACGAAAATATTATTGATTTGCTTTTTCCAAATTAACGGATATAACTATTCCATAAATTATTTCTCGGATAAATGCGATGTGTTTCCGTTGATGGGTTCCGTTGATGGATGAAATAATATGATGAAAATTTACGGAGGTAGAATAGCCGGGAATCTTTTTATGTAATTTATTATTCGGAAAAATCCAAATAGGGTAGTAATCGCTCTATCTCTTCGGGGGTAAACTCTTTCAAAAGCTTCATATCCTTCGGTTTTATTATTCCGTTATGTGTTCTATCCCACCTTAGTTCGTAAATTTCTTTCGCTTGGTAATAGTTGATATAGGGGTGGTTACGCAAAAATTTTATGCCGGATTTGTTTATCTTTATCCGTTTTACAGAGTCGATATCTGCAGTGGCATATTGTAATAAAGGTGTCGTAATGCTATCGGGTATGCCCTCTATTTCAAGAAGTTGATGAGCTTTTGTGTAGCCGCCGAGTCTTTTCTTGTAATTTATTATCATCTTTGCCCTCGACATCCCTATTCCGGGTAATTTGCATAAAAGGGTTGTGTCGGCTCTATTTAAATCAAAGGCGAAATAGTGCTTATGATTTGTAGAATAACTGCTGTCGACACTGTTTTCCGGTGCGGGATAGATAATAAAGTCGGATAGCGAAGTGATTAATGCCGTGTCGATATTGTATATCTTTTTGAAATTTTTTTCGTTGTTAATCTTTCCTCCGCGCCTGCGATATTGAAGTAGATTATGTGCCATAAAGGGTTTGAATCCAAGCTCTAATAGTTCAAAGCTATCAATATTATTCGGGTTGAAGGTGAATACTCTTTTGGGCGGTAATTGTATTTCGTTGTAATCATTTCCGTATGTAGGGAATTTTCTGAAGTAGGTAGTGTCGGTAGGTATTAACGATTGTTCAAACTCGGCTACCGTTGAGAGTAATGTGGAGTCGGGCGTAAAAGATGTAGTGTTTTCCGGTTTGTAGTATTTGTTAAAGATTATAGATGATACAATAATACACGCTATTGCAGTAAAAATAATTTTCTGCGATAGCGTGTATTTTTTTAGAGGTAGTTTATATTTCATACCCTGATGTGCTTAGCGGTAATGAATTATTATATCGTCATTTCACCGCGAAGTGGTTCGCTCATTTTCTCTTTAATTATTTCAGGATCGCTATATTTTCCAAGGAGGAACATGAGTTTTGCCGTAGCGGCTTCAGTAGTAATGTCGTAGCCGCTAACCACCCCTGCGTTGATGAGGTTTACACTCGCTTCATATCTTCCCATTTCCACACTTCCTGCACGGCATTGTGATACATTTACTGTAATAATACCTCTGTCGGTAGCCTCTTTTATAGTGTCACAAAGCCATTGGCGTGTAGGTGCATTGCCCGATCCGAAACTCTCAAGCACAACGGCTCTTATTCCCGGAATGTTGTAAATAGCTTTAACAGTGGATTCCGTAATGCCCGGGAATAATTTAAGTATCACTACATCAGTGCTGAAATGCGTGGCTATACTGAGGGGCTTTTTGTCGGATTCTCTGTGTATGTTGTGGTTGTAATACTTCATGTGAACTCCGGCTCGTGCCAATTCCGGATAATTGAACGATGCAAAGGCGTTGAAATCCTCTGCATTGCGTTTGGTAGTTCTGTTTCCACGCATGAGTTTATCTTCAAAAAACAGACATACTTCCGGTACCATAGCCTCGCCATCTTCGTTTTTGGCTGCAGCTATCTCTATCGCTGTGATAAGGTTCTCTTTGGCATCGCTGCGTAGTACCCCTACCGGCAGTTGTGAACCCGTAAAAATTACAGGCTTGGTAAGGTTCGACAGCATAAAGGATAGGGCGGCTGCTGAATAGGCCATCGTGTCGGTGCCGTGTAGCACTACAAATCCATCGTAGTCATCGTAATATTTCTCTATCAGTTGTGCTATCTCTATCCAATTCGATGGCTGTATGTCGCTTGAGTCGATGAGTGGGGTGAATGATACTGATGAGATATTTACATGTAACATACTCAATTCCGGTATGAAACTTAATACTTGTTTTGTGTCGAGCGGAGATAATGAGTGATTGTTACTATTCTCTCCCATACTTATTGTACCTCCTGTAAAAATAAGTAATACAGAGCTTTGTCTTTCCATATGTAGTGCTTTATCGTTTTTTTATCGTACAAAATAATTACCGTTTCCTTATAATTTTTCTTATTGCAAAGGTAATGATTTTTTTTGTTATTACATATTTTTTTATTTTTATATGAATAAAAATGATTTTTGGTCCCTCTTTTTCCCTTTTTTATTCCCCCTTTGTTTGTAGCTTTTTATTTAGTTAATCGTTTTGTAATCAAAGTGTAACTTGAAATTTTTTAAATTAATTTTGTGGTGTCTTTTTTTTGTTATACCTTTGCAAGGTATGAGCGTTCATTTTATCAGCTCGTATATGTCAGTGTGTAAATTTCTAATATTATTAATTTTAAATGTATAATTTCGTTATGAAAAAATTCTTACTTTCATTTTTTATGATGTTTATCTCTGTGGCTATGTTTGCTGTTGAGATGGATACAGTTTATTATTCTCATTTATTTACATCAAAGCCAGCATTCCTCGGTGCCAGTTCTACCGATACTTTAAGTGGTGTTGAATGGACTGTATCCGATAGTTTGGTATATTCAGGATTTGAATCTGCAAGAGGTTGGCAAATTGGTAAAGCTAAAGCTCCTCAACCTTATTTCGCTCTTTCAACAAGCGATATTACCGCTCCTGTAAATGTTGTTCGTCTTGTTACTTGCGGTGCATCAGTTGCTAATTTCAAGGTTTCTGTATCTGTGAACGGAGTTACTATGATTCCTGATTCTATTCAAGTAACAGCTACTTCTAATGATACAATAGAGTTTACCGGTTTGCCAAATACAGGTGCTATCGTTATTTCTTATACCAATAGTGGAAAAGGTATGTATATCAAACAAATAGAAATCGGTTACGTTACTCCTGCATCTGTAGAGGCTCCAAACTTCTCTCTTCCTGAAGGTACTTTCTTCGGGCCTACTAAAGTTGAAATTTCTACACTTACCGAAGGTGCTTCTATCTATTATACTTTAGATGGTACCGAGCCTACTACCGCTTCTACTCTTTATACAGATTCTATCCTCATTTCTGCTACTACTACTATCAAAGCCATAGCTGTTAAAGATGATGTTTTAAGTGAAGTTTCTACAATTACTTATAACTTCCCTATCGAAGTTGCCGATATCGCTGCTTTCCTTGCTGCTAAAGAAGAGAATATCCCTTCTATCATCACCGGCGATGTTACAGTAATCTACCAAAATGGTGGTAACACTTTCGTTAAAGATAACAGCGGTTACATCTTGATTTATGGTAACCTTGGATATCATGAACTCGTTAATGGTGACGTTTTAAGTCGCGTTTGTGGTGTATATGCTATCTATAATGGTGTTCATGAACTCGTACCTGCAAACGGATATGAATTGGCAGAACCAACAAAAGGTACTGAAGTTGCCCCTGAAGTGCGTACTATAGCTTCTATTACTGAAGCCGACGTTAACGTTTATGTGGCTTTGAATGGCGTTTCTCCTGTTGCTGATGTTACTTTCACTGAGGGTAATCAAACTAATGTTACTCTTACCGAAAACTCTAATGCTGATGCTACTATTGTTGCTCGCTCTACTTTCAAACAAATTGCCGGTACTTTCACTGCAAACTCTTCTGTAGATGTTGCCGGTATTGTTTCTCTTTATAAAGGTGCCCCTCAAATTTCTATCATCTCTATTAACAACACTCCTACTCATACTGCAGTGGAAAATGCTTCTGTTAATGCTAATATCTATACTTTCGGTAATGATATTCTTGTTGAAACTGAAGCAGGTAACGCTATCGAAGTTTACAATGTACAAGGTCAATTGTTATTAAACACTGTTGCTAAGGATGGTATCAATACAATCTCCGGACTTAATGCCGGCGTTGTTATTGTTCGCGTAAATGGTGTTTCTTATAAAGTGATTTTATAATAAATAATCAATACATAACATAAAAAAACGTTCCGATTTTTTTTCGGAACGTTTTTTTTTTATGTCAACATCTCCTTGCCCTCCAACTTCTTCGTAAGGATGGAATTCAGCCCATACTCTATGCCGTTGATTTCCTCGCGCTGCCATACATGCAGAGTCAGCAGGCAGTCATACAGCGACGAGCAGTTGTTTGCACGGGTGTAGAAGTGTTCAAAGTGTTTCTTGATGGTTCCCACAATCTCGCTGTACTGATAACCGAACGATGTGCACCGAAGTCCAAGAATTTTGTCGATTACCGGACCTACAAAATGGAAAAATGCTCCCTTATGTGAAATATTTCTCCGAATGTAGTGATTTTTTCAATTTTTTTGCATATCTTTGCTATGTCATTTATGATTTTTGCTTGTTTTGATTTGCAGCACTAAGGTAAGTGAAAAATCTGACATGATAAAATCCTGAACAACTTTTTGTTGCTCAGGTACTTATAAAAAAGTTAAACTAAAGTGCTGCGGAATTTAGGTTGTTCACTAAAAAGTAAAACTATGGATACATCAGATTCCAAAAAGACCGCTACCACTTTGCAAAGTGGAGAACGAATTTTAAAACCAGTTGGTAAAAACATTCAGAGACCATCTGAATTACAGGGGTCCACTGAAAGCAGCTCTACCGGACCGACTAGACCTTCAGAATTGCAGAGGCCTACTGAAAGCAGTTCTACCAGACCAGCCAGACCATCTGAATTGCATAGGCCGACTGAAAGCAGCTCTACCGGACCGACTAGACCTTCAGAATTGCAGAGGCCTACTGAAAGCAGTTCTACCAGACCAGCCAGACCATCTGAAGTGCAGAGGCCTACTGAAAGCAGTTCTACCAGACCGGCCAGACCATCTGAAGTGCATAGGCCGACTGAAAGCAGTTCTACCAGACCAGCCA
>JAEDFN010000061.1 GCA_016292775.1 Paludibacteraceae bacterium | reverse complement strand
TTAAGAAATAACTCCCCAATTTATTTTTAGTTGGTTCATTTGTTGTAATTTCTTCTTTAACAATGTGTTTTTGGGGGATGTTAACTCTTCGTCTTCGGCAAGTATGGCTTTAGCAACATTTCTGGCGGTGCTGAGGATGTTGACGTCGCCGGCAAGATTAGCAATTTTTAAGTCGAAAGGCAGACCGCTCTGTTGTAGGCCGTCGATGTCACCGGGTCCTCGTAGCGACATATCGGCTTCCGCTATCTTAAAACCGTCGTTCGTTTCACACATAATTTGAAGTCTTTTTCGGGTGTTTTCCGTCAATTCGTATTTCGACATTAGCAAGCAATAGCTTTGGTCGGCTCCACGCCCTACACGCCCCCTAAGCTGATGTAGCTGGCTGAGCCCGAATCTCTCGGCATTCTCTATCACCATAACACTCGCATTAGGCACGTTAACGCCAACTTCTATTACCGTTGTTGCTACCATTATCTTGGCTTCCCCGGTTACAAACATCCTCATAGCTTCGTCTTTTTCCGATTGCTTCATCTTGCCGTGTACCATCACCAATTTGCATTCTGTAAAGATATCGGTGAGAATTTTATAGCCCTGTTCCAAATCTCGTAAATCTATTTTCTCGTTCTCTTGTATCAAAGGATAAACGATATATATCTGACGCCCTTCCGCTATCTTTTTGTGAATGAAGTCGTACACCTGCCCGCGTCGGTTATCGAAGAGGAGTTTAGTAGTTACAGGTTTTCTGCCCGGAGGTAACTCGTCAATGACGCTGACCTCAAGGTCGCCATATACCGTCATGGCAAGGGTGCGCGGTATAGGGGTGGCTGTCATCACCAATACATGCGGTGGAGATACGTTCTTATTCCATAATTTTGCCCGCTGAGCCACTCCGAAACGGTGCTGCTCGTCGATGATGACGTAACCTAAGTTAGAGAAATTTACATTCTCCTCAATTAGGGCATGCGTGCCTATTATTATGTTTATCCCGGCATTGGCAAGGTCGCTTAATATCTCTTCTTTCTCTTTTTTCTTTGTACTTCCGGTCAGTAATTTCACTGTTATGCCAAGGGGGGCTACCAAAGAGCTGATGGTGTCGTAATGTTGATTGGCAAGTATTTCTGTCGGTGCCATAAGGCACGCCTGATAGCCGTTATCCAGAGCAATTAATGCTGTTAGAAGCGCTACTATCGTTTTGCCACTACCTACATCGCCTTGTAGCAACCTGTTCATCTGTATTCCACTACGCATATCGTTGCGTATCTCTTTTATCACTCTTTTTTGTGCATTTGTCAGTGGGAAAGGCAAATATTTGTTGTAAAACTGGTTGAAATAATCACCTATTGTGGAGAAAATATAGCCTCGATATTGCCTGCTTCTGTGTTGTGATTGATAGAGCATCGACAGCTGTATATAAAAGAGCTCCTCAAATTTCAGCCGCGCTTCCGCTATTTTTAATGCCTCAACACTTTTAGGAAAATGGATGTTTTTTATCGCCTGCTCCCGGCTGGTAAAATGCATCTTTTCTATCAGATATTCAGGTAGAGTTTCCGGTATTAATATATTGTTGTTGAATAGAATAGAGTATATGTATTTACGAATATTGTCGGAACTGAGATAGTTTTTTTTCATCTTGTCCGTGCTGTTGTACATCGATTGTATTCCGGTAGATCGGCGTAAATTCATATCGGAATAGAGCTCTATATCCGGGTGAGCAATATTGATTTTCGACCCGAAACGACTCGGTTTCCCGAAAACAATATATCTCGTTCTCGGTTTTATACTCTTCTCAATGTATTTAGTGCCTTTAAACCATACTAATTCTATTGTGCCGGTTCCGTCAGTAAAGATTGCTGTTAATCTTGAGGCTCGCCCTTCTCCTACATATTCAAATTGAATTATCTCTCCTATAATTTGGATGTAAGGCATCTTTTCCGTACATTCCGAAATATGGTAGAATTTGCTGCGGTCGACATGCCGATAGGGGAAATAATTTAATAAATCCTCTATCGTAACTATTTGAGCTTCGGCAGTTAATACCTCTCCTCGCTTGTAACCAATGCCGGATATGGTGTATATGGGCGAACTTAATTCCACTTTATTGTTTGTTTATTACAGTACAAAGGTAATAATTTTCTTTGATATTTCATTTATTTACGGAAAAAACCTACTCCCCTGAGAGTAGTGTTGCCTCCTTGAGAGTAGGGGATAGAAAAAGTGAGAAATGTTTGCTTATTATTGGCAGAAAATTATTACCTTTGCATTTTAATTTGAAAAAGCGAACTTTAAACTAATAACATTGTGGCTACTAAGTATATATTTGTAACGGGAGGTGTAACATCCTCATTAGGAAAAGGCATAATTTCCGCTTCGTTAGGAAAATTATTGCAAGCACGCGGTTATAGGGTGACAAATCAAAAGTTGGACCCATATATAAATGTGGATCCGGGTACATTAAATCCTTATGAGCATGGCGAATGCTATGTTACTGTAGATGGTCATGAGGCCGACCTCGATTTAGGTCATTACGAGAGATTTCTTAATGTGCCTTCAACAAAGGCGAATAATGTCACTTCGGGCCGTATTTATCAGAATGTTATAAATCGCGAACGTCGTGGAGATTTCCTCGGTAAAACGGTACAAGTAATACCTCATATCACTGATGAGATAAAAAGAAATATCAAAATGCTGGGTAATACCGGTGATTTTGATTTCGTTATTACTGAAATAGGTGGTACTGTAGGAGATATAGAGTCGTTACCTTATATAGAAAGTGTGCGTCAAATGCGTTGGGAATTGGGTAAAGATTGCCTTTGCATACACCTCACTTACGTGCCTTTCGTAGCTGCAGCCGGTGAATTGAAAACCAAACCTACACAGCATTCCGTCAAGGAGTTACAACAAGAGGGTGTGCAGCCGGATGTGCTCGTACTTCGTGCCGAACATCCTATTACTCCCGAGGTGAGAAAAAAAGTTGCCCTCTTCTGTAATGTGGATTCCGAAGCCGTTATAGAAAGTGCCGATGTGAAAACTATTTACGAGGTGCCTATACGTATGCAACAAGAGGGCCTCGATAGAGTAGTGCTCAAACGCCTCGGTATCAACCCTGATGATACTGTTGCCGATATGAAGCAATGGAATTTCTTCCTCGACAAATTACATAATGCTACCGAGGAGGTGAAAATTGCCCTTGTAGGTAAATACGTCCGTCTCCCGGATGCCTATAAATCTATCATCGAGAGTCTTATACATGCTTCTGCTTATAATGACCGTAAATTAAAGCTCGACCTTATCCTCTCTGAAGAGATTAATGATAACAATGTAAGTGACATTCTTAGCGGATATCAAGGTATCCTTATCGCTCCGGGATTTGGAGAACGCGGTGTAGACGGCAAGATTATCGCCGCTCGTTTTGCCCGTGAAAATAACGTGCCTTGCCTCGGTATTTGCTTCGGTATGCAGGTGATGGCAATAGAATTCGCCCGTGATGTACTCGGATATGCTGACGCTCATACCGCAGAAATCAACCCTCAAACACCGCATAAGATTATCGACATGATGGAAGACCAAAAAGTAGTGCTCGATAAGGGAGGTTCTATGCGCCTCGGTGCTTTTGCTTGTCGCTTGCTGAAAAATTCAAAAGCCGCTGAATTATATGGTAAAGAACTAATATACGAGCGCCATCGCCATAGATTTGAGTTCAATAACCAATATAAAGAGGAGTTTGAGAAAAATGGTATGATAGTATCCGGTTTTAATCCGGAAACAAATCTCGGTGAGATTATCGAACTGAAAAATCACCCATGGTATATCGGCGTTCAATTCCACCCGGAATACTCAAGTACAGTGCTTAATCCTCACCCTCTTTTCCTTGAATTTGTAAAAGTTGCTACTCAACACAAATAATTTTTTTAATGGATAAAAATACAATAATTGGTTTTGTTTTAATCTTCTTGATATTACTCGGCTTTGGATGGCTTAACCGACCGAGCCAAGAAGAGCTCGAACGCGCACAACATCAGCGCGATTCTATTGCCGCCGTACAAGAGGCTGCACGCCTTGCAGAACTTCGCCTCGAGCGCGAACGCGAAATTGCCGACTCGCTCGCTATCGTTCAAGGTACTGCCGACTCTACCAAAGTTAAAGCTATTTACGGAGAGTTCGCTTCTGCTGCTGTGGGCGAAGATAATACTTTTGATATCGATAATGGTAAAATTACTCTTACTTTCTCTTCTCGTGGCGGTAGAGTAGTGGCTGCAAAAGTTAATGATTACTTCAGATACGACTCTTTGCCGATGATGCTCTTTAACCCTAAAGAGGCTAACCTCAATTTTACCCTCTTTACTAATAGCAATCGTATTCTGAATACAGAGTCTCTCTTCTTCGTGCCTGAAGTTAAAGTTACTGATGAGGCACAAGTGGTTACCATGCGCCTCGTTGCCGACTCCGCTTCTTATCTCGATTTTATCTATACTATCCCTAATGATGAGTATATGACGAAATGCGAGATAGTTGCTCATAATCTTAAACATGTATTGTCGCCTTCTACATCTGCAATAGATTTTAATTGGGATGTGTTGGTGCGCCAAAATGAGAAAGGACGTAAATTCGAAAGCCGTTATGCAACCCTCAACTATAAGTTTGTATCCGATGCAATGGATAAACTCTCCGAAACCAAGTCCGACTCCGAAGACCTTACCGGTAAAGTGAAATGGGTGGCTTTTAAAGACCAATTCTTTAGCTCTATTATGATTGCCGATGAGGCGTTTACATCTACTCACGTCTCTTCTGAGGTGATGTCAGAAAAAACTCCTTATATCAAACATCATAAAATGGAAGGCTCTCTTAATTTCGATATCAGTGGTGCCGAGCCTACTACTTTTTATACCTATTACGGTCCTAATAAATACTCTCTATTACGTAGTTACGACAAAAATATAGAAGATTCCGACGAAAAATTAAAATTGCACCATATTATTCCTATGGGATGGAAACTCTTCCGTTGGGTTTCTACCGGTATTATCATCCCGCTTTTTGATTTCTTCGGAAAATTCATCACTAATTACGGTTTGATAATCTTATTGATGACTATCGTTATCAAACTCGTTATTCTGCCTTTCACTTACAAATCCTATATGAGTTCTGCAAAAATGCGTGTACTTCGTCCTCAAATAGAAGAGATTAATGCCCGCATACCTGCAGAAAAAGCTATGGAGCGCCAACAAGCTACAATGGAACTTTACAACAAAGTGGGGGTAAGCCCGATGAGTGGATGTTTGCCAATGCTCTTCCAAATGCCTATCCTCTTCGCTATGTTCAGTTTCTTCCCTACCGCTTTCGAGCTCCGCGGTCAGAGTTTCCTTTGGGCTGACGACCTCTCTGCTTATGATGCTATCTTCACTTGGGATACTTATATTCCGCTTATCACGCCATATTTTGGTAATCATATCTCCCTCTTCTGCTTGTTGATGACGGTGACAAATATTATCTATACCAAAATCAATATGGCTAATAACCCGGCTCAAGGCGACCAGATGGCGGTGATGAAATGGATGATGTACTTGATGCCTGTGATGTTTATGTTTATATTTAACAACTACGCTTCAGGTCTCTCTTACTATTATTTCGTATCTTTGCTTATCACTATATTACAAACTTACCTCTTCCGCCTCTTTATCAACGAAGATAAACTTCTGCAAAAATTAGAAGCTCGCAAAGGTAAACCTCAAAAGAAATCAGGATTTATGGCGCGCCTCGAAGCTGCTCAAAAGGCTCAACAACAAGCTATTCGCGAACAGCAACAGCAGATGATGAAGGGTGGTAAAAACAGCAAAGGTCGTCATTAATAGTATTTCTATATATTATTGGAGTTGTACTACTCCAGCATAGTGATTTTTTGTTAGATTTTTGTAAACCTTTATAATATTCGGAGTGAAGCATCATCTCCACTCCGTTTTGCCCTTGTAGTTCAACGGATAGAATAGCGGTTTCCTAAACCGTAGATCTGAGTTCGATTCTCAGCAGGGGTACTAAAAATAAAAATTTCCCGTATTCTCGTGCTTTTTACGGGCATACGGGTTCTTCTTTTTACTCGATATATTATGATTACTTATAATTCGGAAGCGGTAAAATTGCCTAAATTCTCTAAGCGTGACGTCTCTAAATGGATTAAAGAGGTGGCTGCTGTTTATGGTAAAAAAGTTGGTGAAATAGGGTACCTTTTTTGCGATGATAACAAGATTTTAGAGGTAAATAAGCAGTACTTGAATCACGATTATTTCACCGATATCATCACCTTCGGTTATAGCGAAGATGACGTTATCAGTGGTGATATTTATATCTCTTTGGATACTGTAAAATCAAATGCTGAAGAGTTTAAGGTGGATTATATGGATGAATTTTACCGTGTAATTATTCATGGAGTATTGCACCTTTGCGGTCAGAATGATAAGTCAGATGAAGAGCGTGCCGAGATGATTAGAAAAGAGAATGCCGCTCTTGCTATGATAGAAAGATGAAAGCTGTAGTGCTGTCGGTAGTCAATTATTCCGACTCCGGGTGTATGGTGAATTTATTCACCGATGAGCTGGGATATGTTACTGCCTCGGTAAAAGTGGGTAAACGTAGTGCAGTGCGTAACAGCCATTTACAGCCACTATCACTGCTTAATGTGCAGCTGAAGGGTAAACCGTCACAGCCTATAATGCGTTTCTCGGAGTGCGTAGCTTTGCCGGAAAATGCACTCTTTGCCGAGTCGCCTCTCAAAATTTTCGTGTTGCAATTTCTTGCCGAAGTGCTTAATGCTTTACTACGTAATGTGCAAGCCGATGAGGCTCTTTTTGATTATATCTTTACTTCCTTATTACATTTCGCTAAAATGCCTCGCGGTATTGCCTCTTTTCATCTCGTTTTCCTTGTGAAATTGTCGCGTATTCTTGGCGTTTTTCCTAACCTCGAGAATTTTTCTTCTGGTTGCTTTTTTGATTTAACCGACGCCTGTTTTACAAAAAATACCGTCTCGTCGCATCTTATTCTAAATAGTGTGCAAACCTTGAATTTCGTAAATCTCCTGCGCGCTGATTTCGATACTCTATTCCTTTTCGATTACTCCCGTAGCGAGCGAAACGAGATATTGGATTATATCCTTGTTTATTTTAAAATGCACACTGCCTCTTTCCCCGAAATTAAATCGCTCTCCGTATTGCGAGAACTATAATATTCTCGGTAACTGTAGTATTCACTTTTTTAATATATGTAAGATGGCATCCTTTGGGGCATACCACAACATTCTTGGGCCTGTCCAGCGCATTACCTTACGGATGGCTTCGCGCTCTTTCGGTGCATAACAATGAGTGGGGCAATCCTTGCATGCACTCTTCTTTTCACCATACTTGCAATGATCCAGACGGCGACAAGCGTAATCTGCCAGATGCTGATACTCATCCGGTATTGTATCTTGATGAAGATGATGATGACAATATAGCTCTATCATCTTTCGTACAGTTTTCTTCTCTCTCTCAATCCTGCTCATACCATTCTTCCGTATTTCATTTCCTCACCCTCTTTGTCATACTGCTTGCGCTTGCCAACGGGAGATTCAGTCAAAGTAATCCTAACCACTGCTGTCCGTTCGAGAGATCTGGCAATAGCATCATCGAAAGCATCCATGTGGTGAGGGAGAAAACGCTGGCAG
>JAEDFN010000019.1 GCA_016292775.1 Paludibacteraceae bacterium | reverse complement strand
TCATCGGTTATATCTTCTTTCTCTTTCTCTATCAATTCAAAAGAAGATTGATTCATCTCCAGTGACAAACCAATAAGCGTAGCCATATCGTAAGTGAAATTATCCATCGACTCTAAAAGAGACTCATCAATCCGAAGGCTATGACATGGAGTACCGAAAAAGTTTGTGGCATACTCACATATATATTCTTGAAATAAATTAGAAACAATACCGATAGTGATATTGTTATCAATATTACTCTTCACCTGTTCCAATTCGTTATTTACAAACGACAAAATTTCATTTATTCGAGCAAAGATAACATCATATAATTTCTGAACTTCAAAAGAAAATTCACGCCCCACTTTCAATATTTCGTGTTTTTGAGCTTTCAAGACACTGGAAATAAGGCTATTACAAGAAATTTGATTTATGATAGAACTATTTTCAGACTGCTTTACTTTATCGTCATTCAACATAAAGTATTTCAAATCATTAAACACATCATTCCAACCGAAAGGGATAACGGAGCAATGTATTAATTTTGATTTATTATACACTACGACAAATGATTTGGAGTTATGAATAGCAACAAAAGCGTTTGCATTATCGTCGATAAGCGGATATTGATATACGCGTGACTCAACAATAGGAGAAAAGTGCGACTCTACATCAAAGCTACATCTCTCCATCGTTTTGTCCAAATTCACATCCATATCTTTGGGGTAGCTTAACATCAAAGACTTTACGTCAAGCGTAGTACCTTTTCTATTTTGAACATCAAAATATTCCACTCCATCGATAGTGTAACTTATATCTGCAATACGCTTCACTACTTTATTCGGAATATCGATAGGGGGAATTGAATTTAACAAATCCTCTATAAGTTTTTCATTAATTATTTGATTAATATTCAAAGGAAAGGTATGAATTTCTTCGAAAGTAGTGCATGGGAAGCACGATAAAGCTAAAAATATTTTTTTTGTTTTAACTTGATTATTATCAAATAAAGTCACAGCTCTATTCTCCATTTTTTTAACGATTGAGAATAGAGCAGAGCTAAAGATAGAATGATTTATTAATACACCATTGTCATCCACCGCACTTACGGACAATTCTTCGTTCTCAACGCCATGAACTTTAATTTTTCCGTTTATACGTTCTGCAAGGATAGCCCTTACTTGTTTATCAATTAATTCTACTGCAATAAATAGATTTCTCATAATTCATTATATTATACGTTTTCACGTTTTGTACAAACAACTTGGTTTTTATATTCAAGCGAAATAACGGAATATTTACTCCATTCTTTATACTTGTAAACCTTTTTAATAAACGTTTTGTATTTAGTGAGTTTCGACTCAAAATTGTCTACATCACCAAGTACAACGACGAAATTTCCTACTCGAGGAATCAGCGACACTCTTTCATCATTAACGGTAATTTGGGTAAAAGCGGTGGCCAAAAATCTATCGTTTTCGATAAAAGAAATCAAATCGAACAATTGGTTGGTAGCAAAATCCGTTGACAATTTACCCGTTATCAACGGCACATAGGCAACGGTAGAAGAATTTGCAGGAAAAATTTCTCTATTATCGTCCACAAAATAGTCGCCGGAAAGGGATTTTACCCTATATTGAGGTATACGTTGCCACACCTTTACATACAAGTCTCCTTTCATGTTAAAGTAGCAAACAGCATCTCTCACCACTTTGATTTTTTTAACGGTATTTTCCACTTCCAATAAATTGATTTCCGATGTTTTAAGACCAACGCATTTAATGCCGTTATTATTCAAGAAAGAGGCAATGTTTTCTGCTTTGATAAAAGAGTAGTTCTCTCTATTCTCTATCTGCACAATAATATGCTCACACACCAAATCCCGCCTTTGTAAAAAAGCTATTATAATCATGGTTATCAATACAATAACACTAATGATTATCGAAGATGTTATGACTAAATTTCTTGTTTTCAAAAGTACGATAAATTATTGAAAAAAACAAATAAAAAATTTATTTAAAGTGCTCGATAATAGAAGGGATGAGTGTATCGATATCGCCTGCACCCACAACGAGGAGCACTTGAAAATCGATGTTATCCAACGTATCGATAAGTTCTTTTTTTGTAGTAATTTTTTTTACCGGAGAGGTAATTTCATCAAAAATAATTTGAGAAGAGACACCATCGATAGGTTTTTCGCGTGCGGGATAGATTTCAACGAGCACAACTTGAGTTGCAACGGATAATGCTTTTGCAAAGTCGGCGTAAAAATCTCTTGTACGAGTAAAAAGGTGAGGCTGAAAGACAACCACAATTTTCCTATCGTTATATAGTGCATTTATGGACTTAAGGCTGGCTTCAATCTCTTTTGGATGGTGAGCATAATCGTCGACCAGAGTAAATTTATCTGATTTATAATGGATTTCAAAACGGCGACGGATACCGGCAAAAGAGGCAATACCTGCTTTTAACTCACTCTCCGTAGCCCCTGAGAGCAGAGCGACAGCCATAGCGGCAACGGCATTCTCTACATTTACGAGAACCGGCACACCAAGGTCTACATCACATATTTTTGTTGTCGGAGCAATAAAATCAAAAAGTAATTTACCCCCACCTATTCGGATATTATCGGCATAAAAATCGGCTTTTTCGGTAGCTGAATAGGTGTAAAGAGATACATTTTCAGCGAGTTGAGGGTTAAGCACTATACCCTTTTTCATTATCAACACGCCACCGGGTTGTACTAAAGAGGTAAAATGGTTAAAGCTCTCGACATAAGCATCATAAGTGCCATAGATATCCAGATGGTCGGCATCGGTAGCGGTAACCACTGCCATATAAGGAGAGAGATGATGGAAAGAGCGGTCGAATTCATCGGCTTCTATTACAACCAAATCGCTTTTATCTGACAATAATAAATTACTTGTATAATTTTTTGAAATACCACCCAAGAAAGCGTTACAATCTACATGACTCTGTTTCAAGATATGAGCTATCATTGTAGAGGTAGTAGTTTTGCCATGAGTACCTGCCACACAGAGTCCACGTTCACGACGAGTAATATCTCCCAACACCTGAGCTCGTTTTTGCATAACGAAATTGTTGGAAACAAAGAAGTTATACTGTACATTATCCTTAGGTATAGCGGGAGTGAACACTACAAAAGTATTGTCGGGATTTTTGTATTCACTTGGGATAACCTCCACTTCATCGGAATAATTTACTGCAATACCCTCTTTCTCCAATTCATGAGTCAAAAGAGAAGCAGTACGATCGTACCCCGCCACATTAAAACCTTTTGCTTTAAAATAGCGAGCAATAGCACTCATTCCGATACCACCAATGCCAAGGAAATAATAGTTTTCTACCATAGAAGATTAATTTTTACACAGTTTAACAATCTCATTAGCGATACGCAAAGCGGAATCATTTTGAGCCATTTTTTTTGAATTTTCGGCGATAGAAGATTTGCGTTCATCGTCAAGGAGCAAATCGATAGCCAAAGGAGCGAGTTTCTCTTCCGCCTCCTTATCCGGCAAGCAAATAGCGGCATTTTGATTTGCAAGAGCCATAGCATTGTGAGTTTGATGATCTTCCGCCACGTTAGGAGAAGGGATGAGGATAGCCGGTTTGCCTAAAAAAGTCAATTCGGAAATAGTACTTGCTCCGGCTCTGGCAACAACGACATCAGCGATAGCATAAGCATAATCCATACGGCTGATAAAATCGGTAACCAACACATTGCTGCAAGGGTTTTCATCGAAAGCCTTTTTTGCATCGGCGAAATACCTTTTACCGGTTTGCCAAATGACTTGAACCCCGGCTTGTGCAAATTGTTTCAATCCTTTAATCATACCGTTATTGATAGTCATAGCACCAAGGCTACCGCCCATTACGAGCAAAGTAGGGATATTATTCTTGAATCCGAAAGCGGCATAGGCTTCATTTTTATCGAGTTCCGGATTAAAAAGATTTTGCCTAATAGGGTTACCTGTAAGAATAATTTTATCGGCAGGGAAGAAACGTTCCATACCTGAGTATGCCACACAAATTTTTTCAGCCTTCTTAGCCAATAACTTATTAGCGACACCGGCAAATCCGTTCTGCTCTTGAAGTACGATAGGGATATTCATAGATTTTGCCACGAGAAGGGCAGCGGCACTGGCATATCCGCCAACACCAACAGCCACATCGGGCTTAAAATTTTTTATAATTCTACGGGCTTTAGGAAGCGAAGACAACAAATTACAGATAACTTTAAAGTTACGCAATAGATGTTGACGGTCGAGCCCCTCTACTTTCAGTCCCTCGATATTATATCCCGCGGCAGGAACTCTTTCCATCTCCATATGCCCTTCAGCACCAATGAACAACACTTCACAATCAGGGTCTATCTGCTTCAATGCATTTGCTATACTGATAGCCGGGAAGATATGTCCACCCGTTCCACCTCCGCTAATTAAATATTTATGTATTCTGCTCATAACTCTATTCTATTTCAATGGTAACACTATTATCAGTACTATCTTTTTTCTCTTCAGAATATGCATCATCGATATCCATCTCCGAAACAATCTCCACACCGATATTATCTGCGGCATTATTTTGCTCCTCAAGGGGAACTGCCGGGTTATTTATATCGAACTTCGCATCATTTTTATCTACGCCGTCAGAGGCGATATTATTTTTATCTCCGGCAGTATTGGAAATAAATTTCCATTGCCGTGAAGTGTATATAAAAATGCCGATATAGATACTATTTATAACGATAGAACTACCTCCATTACTTATCAAAGGCAGAGGTTGCCCTGTAAGAGGGAATAGATTGAGGCACACCAGGCAATGCACTAATATTTGAGTAATCATAATTACCATACACCCGGCACTCATATAGATATGGAATAGATTTTTCGACTTATAAATAGTATTCACTACACTAAAAAACAACACAAAATATACTATAAAAATAATTAAAATCCCCACCAAACCGCTTTCCTCGCATATTATGGCGAAGATAAAATCGCTATAAGCCTCGGGTAAAAAATTCTTTTGATTGCTATCACCTATACCAACACCTGTTAGACCACCTCGAGCAATAGCTATTAAAGCATAAGTACTTTGGCGGTTATTAATACCCTCTTCATCAGAAATTTCATAAGGGTTTGTCACATTTTTGTCTGTCTTACTATTGATAGCAGATGAGAAGTTTACAACCCTCGCCTGCCACGTTTCTACACGGCGGAATACGCGCGTCCATGATGGAGCCTCTTTTGAAACCGGATAAATATTAACTACCACTAAACTGACGGAAATATAACCGACAAAGAGTCCGCCACTTATTAACAATAACTTAAAGATATATCTCCAAGGAATTCTACCAATAAATAGCATAACAAAAATGGTAAAAGCCAACAATATAGTAGTAGACAAGTTACTCGGCACTACCAAGGCAAGAGTAACGACAAACATTACAACAAACCAATGGAACTTAGCTTTTAAGAATTCGGCATCTTGGCTTTTTGCCATAAACGAGGCGGTGGAGATAATTAGCGCCAAGCGAGCAAGTTCCGATGGCTGAATACCCCATAAAGATCGAGTAGCTCCACCCTTCAATTCTCCGATGAACATTGCCAAGACGAGTAATATCCAACTGACAATCAGCAAGCCATATCCCATTACATAGCGGATAAATTGGGTGGAAAACTTTTGTAACACTATGATAGAGATAAATCCTAACATCAAGAAAGTAATATGCCTCATAATAGGAGCTGCGGCAGAACCCTGTTTTGCCACAAGAGTGCTGGAAGCCGAAAACAAACAAATAATTGAAATGATTAGCAAACCAAAATATGCTAACCATATATACAAATTACCCGGCAATAATTTATTAAAAAAATTTTTCATCTATATGAAGTATACTTTCTTAAATTATTATCACTATCAAATACAACGAAGGAGATTATTTACGTAAAGCTCTTACTGCTTCTTTAAACAATTCTCCACGATTCTCATAATTTTTAAAGAGGTCGAAACTTGCACAACAAGGGGATAGAAGCACTGTATCTCCCTCTTTAGCAGCATTGTAGCAAGCTTCAACAGCATCTTTCAGGGAATGGGTATCCACAAACGGGATATTAGAATTTTCGGAGAAGAATTTCACTAATTTAGCATTATCGACTCCCATAAAAACCAGAGTATGAACCTTTTGTTTAACCAAGTCGAGAATGGCGTTATAGTCATTACCCTTATCCGTACCACCTAAGATAAGAACGGTAGGCGTAGTCATACTCTGCAAAGCATACCAACAAGAGTCGATATTAGTGGCTTTACTATCATTAATATATCTAACGCCCTTAATAGTATCTACATATTCGAGGCGATGCTCTACCCCCTTGAAGAGAGAAAGCGCCTCTTTAATAACTGCGTCGGGCACACCTACTATAGAGGCGGCGAGAGAAGCAGCCATAGAGTTATACATATTATGTATACCTTTGATATATACATCATTGACCGGGATAGAGAACGAATTCATACAATTTACGTGTAGTGAGCCATTATCAATCCAAGCCACATTATTCTCTTTATTTGCACCAAACGGAGCCAAAGAAGCCGACACTTCACGCTTTTTTAATTCCGCCTTAATAACGGGATCTTCACTCCAATAGATGAAATACTGCTCTTGAGTGAGATTTTGCAAAATTCGGAATTTAGAATTTATATAATTCTGAAACTCATAATTATAACGATCAAGGTGGTCGGGAGTAATATTCATGAGTATAGCAACGTCGGCACGGAAATCATACATTCCATCGAGCTGAAAACTAGAGAGTTCGATAACATAATAATCGAAATTCTCCTCCGCCACCTGAAGGGCAAAACTCTTACCCACATTACCTGCCAGCCCTACATTATATCCGGCATGAGACAATATAAAATAAGTGAGCATAGTAGTAGTGGTTTTTCCGTTACTACCTGTAATACATATTGTTTTTGCCTTATTATAGCGGCAGGCGAACTCTATTTCACTAACAACAGGGATACCTTTTGCACGTATTTTTTTAATAATATCCGCCGACTCCGGAATTCCGGGGCTTTTTATTACTTCTGTAGCATCAAGAATTTTATTTTCTGTATGTTGTAACTCCTCGAAAGGGATATTGTATTTCACAAGCATCTCTTTATAATTCTGTTTGATGGCGGATTTATCAGAAACCCATACATCAAAACCCTTTTTTTGAGCGAGAATAGCGCTACCTACTCCACTCTCTCCGGCACCAAGAACAACAATTTTTTCTGCCATAATCAACGCAATTTTAAAGTTATCAAAGTGAACGCAGCCAATAACAGACCGACAATCCAAAATCTCATAGTTATTTTATTTTCCGGGATACCATTAACAGGTTTAGTAAAAACGGCAGGCACACCCACTTTTTGGAAGTGGTGATGTAAAGGTGCCATTTTAAAAATACGTCTACCCTCGCCATACTTCTTTTTAGTAAATTTAAAATAAGAAGTTTGCATTATTACTGATAACGATTCTACAAGGAAAATACCACTAAGGATAGGGAGTAGCAACTCTTTGTGAATAATAATAGCGAAAACGGCGATGATACCACCGAGAGCAAGGCTACCGGTATCGCCCATAAATACTTGAGCCGGATTTGCATTAAACCACAAAAAGCCGATAGTAGCACCTATAAATGCAGCAGCGAAGACCACCAATTCGCCGGACCCCGGTATATACATGATATCGAGATAATCGGCATACTTGATATTTCCGGAAAAATATGCAAGGATACAGAGTACTACCCCTTGAATAGCCGAAGAACCGGTAGCCAATCCATCGAGGCCATCTGTAAGATTTGCCCCGTTTGACACTGCAGTAACCACGAAAATTGTAACGAAAACGAAGAAAATCCAACCTAAAGAATGAGCATATTCGCCAGCCCAAACAAATAAATCGGCATAATCGAAATCGGAAAATTTAAAGAACGGAATGGTAGTGGCAGTAGATTTACCCTCACCATATATTATCACGTCCGGACTAAAATAGAGAACAAGACCAACGATAAGACCTACACCTACTTGAGCAATGATTTTAAACTTACCGTGAAGCCCCTCTTTATTGTGGCGAAAAACCTTTATATAATCGTCGATAAACCCAAGTCCACCAAGCCAAATAGTGGTAATAATCATCAACACAATATAAATATTATGCAGTACGGAAAAAAGCAATACCGGAACGAGGATTGCCAATAGAATAATAATACCGCCCATAGTAGGGGTACCTTTTTTTGCCTTTTGACCCTCTAAATCCAAATCTCTAATTTCCTCACCAATCTGTTTACGTTGAAGATAATATATAAATCTCTTACCGAAATATATTGACACGAACAGAGCGGTAATAAACGACATCACCGCACGGAAAGAGATGTACGAGAATACGCCGGCACCCGGCATATCAAAAGCTGAATCAAGATAAGAAAACAAATAGTAAAACATAATATCCAACTATATTAAAAACATGCAATAATTTCTTCTTTATCATCGAAATGATGTTTGACATCACCGATAATTTGGTAATCTTCATGGCCCTTACCGGCAACGAGAACGACGTCGGACTTTTTAGCCAAAGCGCAAGCGGTACGTATAGCTTGACGTCGGTCTTCGATAACGAGTACTCTTTTTTTCTCGTCATCATCGAGACCGGCTATCATATCATTCAAAATATCGGCAGGATTTTCATGGCGTGGGTTATCACTTGTAAGAATAACTCTATCAGAACCTTTTACAGCTTCTTTAGCCATAATAGGACGTTTACCTTTATCCCTGTTTCCACCGCAACCTACAACGGTAATAAGTTCCGATTCACCCGCACGAATTTCGTTAATAGTATTAATAACATTAGTAAGAGCATCCGGGGTATGAGCATAATCTACAATAGCAGTAAAGCCTTTAGGGGCATTGATAGCATCGAAACGTCCGGAGACGGCATGTTGATAAGAGAGCACTCTCAACACCTCTTCGGCATCGGCTCCGAGCAATACGGCAGCACCATAAACAGCGAGCAAATTATAAGCATTGAACTTTCCGACAAAAGGCATAAACACCTCTTTTCCACATATATTAAGCAGCATTCCGGAGAATGAATCTTCGAGGATTTTGGCAGAGAAATCGGCCATAGAGCGGAGAGCATAACTGCATTTTTTCGATTTCGTATTCTGCAACATTACCATGCCGTTTTTATCATCTACATTTACAAGAGAGAAAGCGGAAGCAGGCAAATCGTCGAAAAATCTCTTTTTTGCTTTGAGATAATTGTCAAAAGTTTTATGGTAATCGAGGTGGTCGCGAGTGAGATTAGTAAAAATGGCACCATTAAACGACAAACCCGCTATACGGCGTTGATCTACAGCATGAGAGCTCACCTCCATAAAGGCATATTCACATCCGGCATCCACCATTTGCGCCAATAAAGCATTTAATTCCAGAGGGTCGGGAGTGGTATGTGTTGAAGGTATTGCCTCTTCTACCACATAATTACATACAGTAGAGAGCAACCCCGTTTTATACCCCAATTCTTTAAAGAGCTTATATAAAAGGGTGGCAATAGTAGTTTTACCATTAGTACCGGTGACGCCTACTAAAGTGATATTTTCCGAAGGGCGACCAAAGAAATTATGAACGGCAATACCCAAAGCATCGGCACTGCTCTTCACCAGAATAAAAGCCACATCAGCAGAGGCGGATTCCGGCAATTGTTCGCAAATAACGGCAACAGCACCATTAGCAACGGCACTTGGTATGAAGTCGTGCCCATCAACAGCAGTACCTCGTGTAGCAACAAAAAGAGCTCCTGACTTAACTTTTCGAGAGTCAAAAACTACATCTGTAATCTCAACATTTTTTGAGACGCTATTTAGAACTTCAATATTTTCTAAAATTTTATTCAGTAACATTATAATAATGTATTTAATCTATATCAAATAAATATTTCAACAACAAAAAACAGGTTCGATAAGAATAAGCCTAAAATCAATAGGGATGTTATCTATTTTTCAAAGTAATATGTATAGTTTCTCCTTTTTTAACTTTAACACCCGGGGAAATAGACTGCGACACTACTCTACCCGAGCCATAAAGCATAACTCTCAAGCCGCTATTTTCTAAGAGATATAGGGCGTCGACAGCAGCCATACCATGAACATTAGGCACTAAACCATCGATTATTTCCACCTCTTTTGGCACAAAAGTTCCATCAACAAAAGAGGTAGATACCCAGTTGGCTTTAGAGCCTTTCACTCTATAATCGAGTTTTTTCAGGGCGGCAGAAACTTTAGAAGCATTACCCGCTTTAACCGGAGGGATATTGACGGAATCGGGCAATTGCTCGTAAGAATCGATATCCTCTTTGAGATGCATGGCAAATATTTTTTTTGCAGCTAAATAGAACGTTCTACCGCAAATATTTCCGGCACCAATGTTAAAATAAGGGCGTTTTACTACAACAATGGCACTATAGAGAGGGTTATCGAAAGGGAAATATCCGCAGAAAGTAATCTGTTCGCCTCCATCCGGCATTTGTGCAGTACCCGTTTTTCCCGCTATCTTCAATTTTTCGCTATTTATCATACGAGCAGTACCGCTATCCGACTCCACCACACCTCGAAGCATACTTTGTAATTTTCGAAGAGTAGAGTAAGAGCAAATACTACTATTAGTTATCTTTGTGTCAAAAGTAAGCACCTCCTCTTCATCGGCAGATACTACCTTTTCTACAATATAAGGGCGCACCATAACCCCATTATTTGCTATTGCATTGTAGAAATTCAAGGTATAAATAGGAGGCACAAGCACCTCATAACCAATTGAGAGCCACGGCAGAGAAATGGCACTCCACTTAGGGCTTTCGAGGTCGGGCAAAATAGGTGTATTTGCATTTGGAAGGGATATTTCTATATCTTGAGTAAATTTTGAATCTACTATTCGGTTAATAAATTTCTCCGGTTTTTTCTTATAAGCATCATTAATAATCTTCATCACGCCGATATTACTCGACTGAACCAAAATATTATGAACCGAAATATCACCATGACCGCCTTTTTTCCAGTTTGAATCTTTTATAGTGGAGCCATAAAAATTATATTTACCATTACCGGTGCTCACGATATCATTAGTATCGCAAACATTATCTTCCAGAGCAATCATAAAGCTCATAGTTTTGAAAGTAGAACCCGGATTAGAGAGGTCGGAGATAGCCATATTCTGTTCGTCAAACGCCTCCACATACACGCCCTTTTCCGCACGAGCCAGGTCTACTATTGCACGAATCTTACCGGTTTTCACCTCCATTAGCACCATGCAACCCCTTTCTCCTCCATAAAGAGATAAGGTGTGTTGCAACTCCGACTCGCATATATCCTGAATATCGATATCTATTGTTGTATAAACGTCGCAACCATCAACAGGCTCGATAACAGGGCGTTTTAACATGTAATTGCCGAATTTAATTATATCGGCATAGCCATCTTTGCCTTTAAGATAGTCGTTAAAAACATATTCCAATCCGCTTCTACCATTTCCGGTTGATTTGTAAATATTGCCTATTGTGGATGCGCAAAGGTTACCATACATATGTTGTCGCATACTGCCATCTTCCGCTTTTAATCCACCCTTGTATTTTCCTAAACGAAAAAGAGGGAATTTAGACACCTCTTGATAATCGAAATAAGAAACATATCGCGGATAAAGAGGAAGTGCTCTATTTCCTTTATGGAAACCATCCAATATATATTTTTTATACTCTTTAGGGGTTCGATCTTTAAATTTCTTAGAGAGACAATAGCTTAATGAATCGATATAAATATTGATAACGGAATCGGTGCCGCAATCGGAAAGATATTCCACTCGAGTATCCATATAAAGTTTATACAAAGGCATATTGGTAGACATCAAATTCCCATCGTGGGAATAGATACTACCCCTTTGTGCTTCTACTGTTTTCTTTATCATCGTATATTTCGTAGCCTCCTTCATAAGGGCTTCTCGCTCAAAGATATTATAATATCCGTATGCACAAAATATTACGATAATAAAAACGATAAACAGACAAAACAATAAAAGAACTCTTCTATTTGTATCAAATTTCATTATTCTATAACAACAATAGGTTCATTTAACACATCAAGTGAGCTATTTACCTCATTCAGTTTTTGATAAATAGCGGTATTTTTACCATTACTCTTCAATTCCGATTCCAACTCAATAGCCTCAATTCTCAATATCTTCAGTTTTTCTTTTTTCAAAGACAATTCCTTCAACAACATATTGTAAGAATAGATGTTATTTACATAAACCAATAATAGAAAGAATAAGAAAAACAGAAAAGGAATCTGCTTTACAAATCTATCTTTGGTAATGAATTTTCCGGAAACGAAATCAACTATTAATGTATTAAATTTGATTTTCCTCTTTGATTTTTTTGAATTATTGGTATTATTATCTTTATTCTCATTATCTATTCCGCCATTTTTAGATAATGCACCATCATTAATATTGCTATCGACATTTACACCCGACACGATGCCACTTTGCAATGGAGACGCACCGTCTACATTAGCATCGGTATTTACAGACTTCGTTTCCGCCGGCGTGGTGCTATCCATCTTCTTTTTTCCACGGAAAGGCAACGAAAACAGTTTATTTCCAAGTGTAAATTTCATACAATTTATTGTTTTACCGCCACTCTCATCTTAGCACTTCTGGAGCGTGGGTTAGCGTTCATTTCTATTTCTGAAGGAGTTATCACCTTATTATTTAGGGCTTTGAAAGGGGAGATGATATTTCCATAAAAATCTTTTTGGATATCACCCTCACAATTTCCGCTTTTAATAAAATTCTTAACAATTCTATCTTCGAGGGAATGGTATGTAATCACGACGAGTTTGCCATTGCTATTCATCACCTCTGCAGTTTGATTCAGCATTTTACGGAGAACCAGCATCTCGTTATTTACCTCGATGCGGAGAGCTTGAAAGAGTTTTGCAAGGTCTTTTTTCTCTCTTTCTCTCATAAAATAAGGTTTTACTATATCAAGTAATTGATTAGTATCAATGATAGGATTATCATTCCTCTTCTGCACAATTGTATGAGCGATTTTTTTGGCATTAGAGAGCTCGCCATAGAGGGAAAAAATATTTGTCAACTTGCTTTCGGGATATGTATTGAGCACATCAGCAGCGGAAACAGAGGTGCTCTTATTCATTCTCATATCCAAAGGGGCATTGAAACGGAAAGAAAACCCCCTCTCTTCATCGTCGAAATGGTGAGAACTTACGCCCAAATCGGCAAGCAATCCATCTATTTTTTCCACACCATAATATTTGAGAAAATTCTTCAAATACATAAAATTGCTACGCACGAAAGTAAATCTATCGTCTTGAAAAGCATTTTTCATCGCGTCCAAATCTTGGTCAAAAGAGAATAGATGTCCGCGGGTAGAAAGTTTTTCCAAGATGGCACGAGAATGACCGCCCCCTCCGAAAGTTACATCGACATATATTCCGTCGGGGTTTATATCAAGAGCCTCGATTGACTCATTTAGCAATACTGGAACATGATACTCGCTCATAAATCGGTAGATAATTTACTCTTTAACATTACAGACAAATCCGGTTGACTATCTTGAAAAGCAAGAAAATCCGCCTTACTCCATACAGCAATACGATCGACAAGACCTACGAAAACGGTTTCAGATACGATATTGATTGCAGAAATAAATCGTTTTGGCAAAAGAATTCTTCCTTGACTGTCGATATCCAATATTTCGGCATCTTGTACAAATCTCATAAGTAATAATTGATCGTCGGAATCCCATTCATTCAGGCGACTTTGTAAATCAAGAACCTTTTTTTGCCAAATATTTTCCGGATATATTACGAGATAGTTGTTCGACACATCCATCCGAACAACCACCCTATCTCTGTAACTATCAGGGAGTTGCTTACGGAATGCAGCAGGGATAAATACCCTCCCTTTTGCATCCATTTTAGATTCTGATTTACCGGTAAAAAACGTCATAATACAACTATCCAAATTCGTGCGTAAAGGTACGAATATTTTTTTAATTATCCCCCACTTTTCCCCACAAAAATATCATATCGGCACAAAAATTAAAAAAAGAAGCAAAAAAGAGGTATATAATCTCAGAATAAGGGACAAAAACAAAATAGCTATACTGATTAACTCTTCACTACACACTACATTATATCTATGAGGAATATAAAAATTGCCGTATTGCAAAATAAATTTCAATACGGCAATTTTTAATAGTATATATTACGAGGTGTTTTAAAACCAAACACACAAGATATTAATTATCTTCAATCAATTTGTCGAAATTTATAGCCGGTAAGATAACGGGAATGATTTTTTGCAATGGGCGATAGCAAACCGACGTTTTTACAACAGGATATTTTTCGATATTAAAGAATGGCTTAGCAAGCAATAATACGTTGATAATAAAGCTAATAACTATAGCATATTTAAAAACGCCAAAGAGTGCTCCAAAGAAACGATTAATACCATTTAGCATTACCGCTTTAAGTAATTTGGTAATCAAAGAAGATAAGAGCGAAATCAACAGAAATACTACAATAAATATAAAAATATAAGAGATGATAACAGCTATTTTGTCCTTAATCTCGACAATAGAGGTAATAATGACAGCTAAATCATCCGACCAAAATTTTGCTGCATAGATTGAGATAATGATAGCGATAAATGAAGACAACTCTTTTACAATACCATGACGTATACCTTGTATTAATCCATAAACCAAGGGTAACAGTAATATAATATCGAGAAAATTCATTTTGATATAAATAAAATGAAAGGCACCAACACTTTTGAAAAATAAGTATCGGTGCCTTATAAATTATTATTAGAGAGATTTTTTCACTTCTATTTCTTCGAAAGATTCAATAATATCACCAATTTTAATATCGTTGTAATTAGCAATATTCAATCCGCATTCATAACCGGAAGGCACCTCTTTTACGTCATCCTTCATACGTTTAAGGGAAGCAAGTTCACCGGTATAGATAACGATACCATCACGGATTAAGCGTATTTTATTAGTACGTTTGATTTTACCTTCAGTAACTTTACATCCGGCAATAGTACCGACTTTAGTAATTTTGAAAGTTTCGCGGATTTCGAGAGTAGCAGTAATTTCCTCTTTGATATCAGGCGCAAGCATACCCTCCATAGCGGCTTTAAGTTCTTCAATAGCGTCGTAAATAATAGAATAAAGACGTATTTCAATACCCTCTTTTTCGGCTAATTTACGAGCGGCGAGAGAAGGGCGCACTTGGAAACCGACGATAATAGCATTAGATGCGGTGGCGAGCATTACGTCGCTCTCAGAAATTTGACCTACAGCCTTATGGATAACATTAACTTGAATTTCTTCGGTAGATAATTTAAGGAATGAGTCGGAAAGAGCTTCTATAGAACCATCCACATCACCCTTAACGATGATATTAAGTTCTTGGAAATTACCGAGGGCAATACGGCGACCGATTTCATCGAGGGTAGTATGTTTAGAGGTACGAATACCTTGTTCACGAGCTAATTGTTCGCGTTTTGATGCGATTTCGCGGGCCTCATGATCTTCAGAGAAGACGTTAAAATTATCGCCTGCTTGAGGAGCACCATTAAGACCGAGCACAATAACCGGTTCAGAAGGGCCTGCCTCTTTAACACGTTGTCCGCGTTCGTTAAACATCGCTTTAATTCTACCATAATTAGTACCGGCAAGCATTACGTCACCGATATGAAGAGTACCATTACTTACCAAAACTGTAGCGACATAACCACGGCCTTTATCGAGAGAAGATTCAATAACAGAGCCTGTTGCGCGGCGATTTGGGTTAGCTTTAAGGTCGAGTAATTCGGCTTCGATAAGCACTTTTTCCAAGAGTTCTTCAACGCCGATACCTTTCTTTGCCGAAATATCTTGTGATTGATATTTACCGCCCCAATCTTCCACGAGGTAGTTCATAGCGGCGAGCGACTCTTTAACCTTTTCCGGGTTGGCGGCAGGTTTATCTATTTTATTGATAGCAAAAACGATAGGCACACCGGCGGCGGAAGCGTGGTTTATAGCTTCCACTGTTTGAGGCATGACATCATCATCAGCTGCTACTATAATAATAACGATATCGGTTACTTTGGCACCGCGAGCACGCATTGCGGTAAATGCTTCGTGACCCGGAGTATCGAGGAATGTAATGTGGCGTCCGTCTTCGAGTTGAACGTTATATGCACCGATATGCTGGGTGATACCACCGGCTTCACCGGCGATAACGTTAGACTTACGGATATAGTCGAGCAAAGAAGTTTTACCATGGTCGACGTGACCCATCACGGTTACGATAGGAGGGCGAGGAACGAGGTCTTCTTCTTTATCTTTTTCTTCTTGAATAGCATTAACAACGTCAGCAGAAACAAACTCGGTAGAGAATCCGAATTCATCAGCTACGAGGTTGATAACTTCAGCATCGAGGCGCTGGTTAATAGCAACGAAAAGGCCTGCATTAAAGCATGTTTGTATTACTTCATTAACAGGTTTATTCATCATAGTGGCAAGCTCATTAACGGTAACGAACTCGGTAAGTTTGAGTATCTTGGATTGTGCTTGCTCTTGCATTGCCTCGTCTAACTGACGTTGAGCGATAGCTTCGCGTTTTTCTTTTCTATACTGAGCACCTTTTTTGGTAGATTTATTTCTATCGTGAAGCTCGGCATAAGTTTTTTGAATTCTGCTATTTACCTCATCATCACTTGGTAATGCGTGGGTATATTTCTGTTTATTCTTTTTAGAATTTTTACCTTCGCGGCCATCTCTGTTATCTCTGCCACCGCGGCTATCGTCAGCAAATGCTTCGCTTTTATTTTTTCCCTTTGAGTTTTTACCCGGCTTTGTATTGTTTTGGTTATTCTGGTTGTTCTGACCTTTTATAACTGCCTCTACATCTACGGGTTGCTCGTTTATACGGCGACGTTTTTGTTTTTTATCTTTTTTAGCATTAGAAGCGAAGTCGGTAGTAGGGTTAGATTTTTGTTCTGCGTTGTTTTGTTTAGGATTTTTATCGTTAAACTCGGCTTTTTGTCTGTTTTGTTTATCCTTCTTTTTGTTTTTACCCTTGTCGGAGCGATTCTCATCTTGCGATTTTTTGTCGCTCTTCACGGGGCGAGTATTTGTATTAATTTTATCCAAATCAATCTTACCCACTACTTTAGGGCTCATAATAGAATTTTTATGAGAGTCGGTTTTAAAAATTTCTTCTGTATCAACTTTTGTAGTAGTTACGTTATTTTCAACCTCTACAGATTGATTTTCTTTATTTTTGTTAATAATTTGCGGTTTAATTTCTTTCTGTTTTTCTTCTTTTACGACATTTTTTTCTTCTGTATCGGCAGCAGGAGTATTTGGTTTAATTTCCTCTTTAATAGGGGTTTCTTTTTTCTCTTCTGCCGGTTTTTTATCCGCAATAGGAGTGGTTTCTACTTTAGGAATATTAGTTGTTTCGTTTTTTTTGGTTTCAATATTTTTTTCTGTTACTTCAATATTTTTCTTTTCAAATTTTTCTTCTGGCTTATTTTGAGAAATAATTTCCGCTTTTGGTTCGGATTTTACTTCGTTTTTATCAACTGTTTCAACAACAGGGATTGGATTTGATTTTGTTTCTACAATAGGGGTGTCGACAACTTTTTCCTCAACAGGCTTTGGTTCAACTTTCTTTGACTCGGCAGTAGGTTCTTCGTTTTTATTTGCCGAATTTGAGTTATTTAAAGTAGTATCGTCATCGACATTTTTTTTGGAAGCGGGTTTATTAACCGAGTCGAGGTCGATTTTACCAACCACGTTAAAGGTGTGATGTTTAACCTCTTCTTTTTCGGGTTTGACATCGGTTTTGGTATCGTGTTTTTGTTTTTTTGCAGCTAATTCGGCTTTTACCTCATCAGAAGCGAATTTATTTATTAAAAGCTCTTCTTGATGCGGGTCAAGTTTAGCATTTAAATCATTTTTTATTTCACATCCGTTTGACTTCAAGAAATCGACGGCAGTATCTGTACCAATTTCTAATTTTTTTATTAATTGTCCTAATCTAGCCATATATAAAAATAATGAAGTATGAAAATAATTGATAAAACAGAAAAAATTTTTATTATTCTTCTTCGAATTCTGATTGAAGGATAGCTATAACATTGTCGATAGTTTCTTCTTCGAGGTCAGAACGTTGAATAAGGTCTTCACGAGAAAGACGCAGTACGCTCTTAGCGGTATCGCAACCGATACTTTTAAGCACGTTAATAATCCAAGGGTCTATTTCATCGGCGAATTCGTCGAGATAAATATCATCTTCTTCGACGTCGGCCATATAACGTATTACTTCCACGAAATATCCGGTAAGCATTGAAGCGAGTTTGATATTATAGCCGTTTTTACCGATAGCCAAAGAGATTTCTTCAGGGCGGATAAATACGTTGGCATGTTGCTGATCAGTATCTAATTCGATACTCATCACTTTAGCAGGGCTCAATGCACGAGAGATGTATAGAGCAACGTTGGTTGTATAGTTCACTACGTCAATATTTTCGTTGCAAAGTTCGCGAACGATACCATGTATACGAGAACCTTTAATACCTACGCAAGCGCCGACAGGGTCGATACGATCGTCGAAAGATTCAACAGCGACTTTTGCTCTTTCACCCGGGATGCGAGCAATACTTTTGATAGTTATCAAACCATCGTGAATTTCAGGCACTTCGAGTTCGAAAAGGCGTTGAAGGAATTCCGGAGCAGTACGTGACAAATAAATTTTCGGGTTATTATTTTTATTATCTACACGGAGAACGACTGCGCGTACGGTGTCGCCTTTTTTAAATCTATCATTAGGGATTTGTTCGGTTTTAGGCAGAAGCATCTCATTACCCTCATCGTCGAGGAGGAGAATTTCTTTTTTCCACACTTGATACACTTCTCCGGAAACTATCTGACCTACTATATCAACATATTTATCATAGAGGGCACTTTTTTGTAATTCCAGAATTTTGGAGGCTAATGTTTGGCGAAGAGTAAGTACTGCACGACGGCCAAAATTCAAAAATTCTACAGGTTCGGACACTTCTTCACCGACTTCGTAATCTTCATCAATTTGTTTTGCTTCTGAAAGAGATATCTCTTTATTAGAGTCTTCCAAATCTTCGTCTTCTACAACTATACGGGTACGAATTATTTCGCAGTCGCCGGTTTTTACATTTATGATGACATCATAATTCTCGTCGGTGCCGTACATTTTGGCAATAACGCTTCTAAAAGACTCTTCCAATATATTTTTAAGAGTAGCCGGATCAATAGATTTTAAATCTTTGAATTCTGAAAATGTTTCTATCAGATTCACATTCTCTTTTTTAGCCATATTATTTTATATTAATTATATATTTTGTGTATTTTACTTGATTATATTCGAAAGAAATAGTTTCGGTATAAGGGCGTTTACGTTTATCACCCTCTTTTTTCAGCATTTTAGTTTCGTCAACAGAGAAACTATTTTCGTCTGCAGCAGAGAGTATTCCTTTAATTTTTCTACCGTCGGAGGTAAGCACTTCCACCTCATTACCTATATTTTTCTTGTATTGGCGGAGTACTTTAAATGGGGAGGTAAGACCTGCAGAGCCTACTTCCAACTCAAAATCTTCGGTATCTCTATCGAGCTTTGACTCTAAAAATCTACTCAGTTCAACGCAAAAATCTATGTTTATTGCGGAGTCGGAATCTATCTCTACTACTATATTATTGTCTTTAGATACAGTAACATCCACGAGGAAGCAATCTGTATCTTGCAATTTTTCCTGCACCAAATTTATTATTAATTCTCTCTGTATCATATCTTTTATTATACAATTGAAGGAGACTTTGCAAAGCCCCCTTCTCATTTGGATTTTCACAATGCAAAGGTACGTATAAATTCTGTAACTACCAAATTTTCAGCTGTTTTTTTTTAATAAACTACTCTCAAGGGGCAAATGCATAATTAATGATTTCGGTTAAGCCAAATGAGCAGAACCAAACTTGCTCTGAATTATGACATATCCACTGCTAATGAACGGGCAAGAGAAAAGATTAACTTGCTATGACTATCCCGCGTGAGGAGGAAGAAGACAAAGTCAAAACGACTATTGAAAACAAATAAGACAAAATAGTATATAAAATTTGAAAACAAAAAGGGCATACTCCGATTTTCATCGAAATATGCCCTATATAAATTAAATTTTAAAACTTATCCATTCAATTGATCTTCCACCTCTTCGTAATCGGTAATGTTATTAGAGGCGAAATCCGTCATACGTTGATAGTCTTCTTTAGAAGCGACGATAAGGCTATCGTATTCGCGCAAGCCTGTACCGGCAGGAATCTTATGACCGACGATAACATTTTCCTTCATACCTTCCAAGTAGTCGACTTTAGCGTTAATAGCCGCTTCGTTGAGCACTTTCGGAGTCTCTTGGAAAGAGGCTGCCGAGATGAAGCTCTTGGTTTGGAGAGCGGCACGAGTAATACCTTGAAGCATCTGACTTGAGGTAGCAGGTTGTGCATCGCGCACTTGTACAGTACGTGCATCGCGGCGTTTTAAAGCAGAGTTTTCATCACGCAAGCGACGGGCTGTTACGATTTGGCCTTTACTGAAGTTGGTAGAATCTCCGGCATCGGTAACTACCTTTTTACCCCAGATACGATCGTTTTCTTCGGCGAAGTCGATTTTATCAACCATCTGACCTTGAAGGAATTTTGTATCACCGGCGTCTTCGATTTGTACTTTACGCATCATTTGACGCACGATAACTTCGAAGTGTTTATCATTGATTTTCACACCTTGTAAGCGGTACACATCTTGTACTTCGTTCACGATATATTCTTGTACTGCGGTAGGGCCTTTGATAGCCAATATATCGGAAGGAGTGATTGCGCCATCGGAAAGAGGAGTACCGGCTCTTACGTAGTCACCTTCTTGAACAAGTATTTGTTTAGAGAGAGGCACAAGGTAAGTTTTCTCTTTACCATTCTTAGGGGTAATGGTTATTTCGCGGTTACCACGTTTCAATCTACCGAAAGTAACTTCACCGTCGATTTCAGCAACTACTGCCGGATTTGAAGGGTTACGAGCTTCGAATAACTCGGTAACACGAGGGAGACCACCGGTGATATCACCTGCCTTACCTACAGCGCGAGGGATTTTAACAATAAGGTCACCTGTCTTAATAGATTGTTTATCTTCTACAACGAGGTGAGCTCCCACAGGCAAGTTGTAAGTACGCAAAATATTACCTTCTGGGTCGAGTACGTGAGCACTTGGAGATTTTGTTCTATCCTTAGATTCTACGATAATTTTCTCTTTAAGGCCGGTAGCTTCGTCGAGTTCTACTTTATATGTAACACCTTCTATCATAGACTCGAAATCGATAGTACCTTGAACTTCGGAAATGATAACGGCGTTAAATGGGTCCCATTCACAAATTTTGGTACCCGGAGTAACAATGCTACCATTTTTAACGAAGAGTTTAGAACCATAAGGTATATTTTGAGTAGTAAGGGCAATATTGGTATTTTGGTCGATAATACGGGCCTCGGCAAGACGGCCAACAACTACTTGATATTCGTTGCCTGTAGCATCAACGGCGTCAACAGTACGGAGTTCTTCTATTTCGAGGCGACCATCGTATTTAGAGGTAATACCATTATCAGTAGCGATATTGGAAGCCACACCACCGACGTGGAAAGTACGAAGAGTAAGCTGAGTACCAGGCTCACCGATAGATTGGGCTGCGATAACACCGACAGCTTCACCCTTGTTGACGAGGCGACCGGTAGCGAGGTTACGTCCGTAACATTTAGCACAAACGCCATGTTTAGCCTCACAAGTAAGAACGGAGCGAATTTCCACTCTTTCGATAGGAGACTCTTGGATACGTTTAGCAGCAGCTTCAACGATTTCTTCTCCGGCTTTAACAATTATTTCGCCTGTACGAGGGTCGATAATATCGTGTACGGAAACACGGCCGAGGATACGTTCGTAAAGAGAAGCGACAACCTCTTCATTATTTTTGATTTCGGTAGCGACGAGACCGCGTAGAGTACCACAATCCTCTTCAGTGATAATAACGTCATGAGATACGTCAACGAGACGACGAGTAAGGTAACCTGCATCGGCGGTTTTAAGAGCGGTATCGGCGAGACCCTTACGGGCACCGTGAGTAGAGATAAAGTACTCGAGCACGCTAAGGCCCTCTTTAAAGTTAGCCAAGATAGGGTTTTCGATAATCTGACCACCCTCGGCACCGGCTTTTTGAGGTTTAGCCATCAAACCACGCATACCGGAGAGCTGACGGATTTGTTCGCGAGAACCACGGGCTCCGGAATCCAACATCATATAAACGGAATTGAAACCATCATTATCAGAAGAGAGGCGTTTCATCACCACATTGGTCAACTCACTATTTACACGAGTCCAAGTATCGATTATTTGGTTATAACGTTCGTTATTAGTAATAAAACCGAGGTTATAATTAGAGATGATTTCTTCAACTTCGGCGTCACCACTTTTAACGAGAGCTTCTTTTTCGTCAGGGATTATTACGTCGGCGAGGTTGAAAGACAAACCACCGCGGAATGCCATTTGATAACCTAAGTTTTTAATATCATCGAGGAATTTAGCGGTACGAGCCACACCGGCAGTTTCGATAACGTGACCGATGATATTACGTAATGATTTTTTAGAGAGTATTTCATTGAGGTATCCACACTCTTCAGGCACGAATTTGTTAACGATAACACGGCCGACGGTAGTATCTTTAATAAGACGTTCTACTCTATTACCATTTTCGTCGATATCTTTAGTACGTACGGAGATAATAGCGTGTATATCGGCTTTACCCTCGTTGTAAGCAATTTCCACCTCTTCAGGAGAATAGAATACGAGACCTTCGCCTTTAACACCTTTACGAGGTTTGGTAATATAATATAGACCGAGCACCATATCTTGAGAAGGCACTGTGATAGGCGATCCGTTTGCCGGGTTGAGGATATTATGAGAAGCGAGCATAAGCATTTGAGCTTCGAGAATAGCCTCATTACCGAGAGGGAGGTGCACAGCCATCTGGTCACCATCGAAGTCGGCGTTGAAAGCGGTACAAGCGAGAGGGTGTAATTGAATAGCTTTACCCTCGATCATCTTAGGTTGGAAAGCTTGAATACCGAGACGGTGAAGAGTAGGGGCACGGTTGAGAAGTACAGGGTGACCTTTCATTACGTGCTCAAGGATATCCCAAACGACAGGGTCTTTACGGTCGATGAATTTCTTAGCCGATTTAACCGTTTTAACAATACCGCGTTCGATAAGTTTACGGATAATGAACGGTTTATAAAGTTCGGCAGCCATATCCTTAGGCAGACCGCACTCGTGCATTTGTAATTCAGGACCTACGACGATAACGGAACGACCTGAATAGTCGACACGTTTACCAAGGAGGTTTTGACGGAAACGACCTTGTTTACCTTTCAAGCTATCTGTCAATGATTTAAGCGGACGGTTAGAGTCTGTTTTCATTGCGTTGCTCTTACGAGAGTTATCGATAAGAGAGTCGACAGCTTCTTGGAGCATACGTTTTTCGTTACGTAAGATAACTTCAGGGGCCTTAATTTCGATAAGACGTTTAAGGCGGTTATTACGGATAATAACTCGGCGATATAAGTCGTTAAGGTCGGAAGTAGCGAATCTACCGCCATCAAGAGGGACGAGAGGGCGTAATTCAGGAGGGATGACAGGTAAAGTTTTAAGAATCATCCATTCCGGGCGGTTACGTTTTCTTGAAGCGCGGAAAGACTCAACAACGCTAAGGCGTTTAAGAGCTTCTGTTTTACGTTGTTGAGAAGAATCGTTATCTGCCTTATCTCTCAATTCGTAAGAGAGTTTATCCAAATCGAGTTTGCAGAGCATATCATAGATAGCCTCTGCGCCCATTTTACAGATAAACTTATTAGGGTCGGAGTCTTCGAGATATTGGTTATCAGCAGGGAGTTGCTCCATGAGTTCCAAGTAGCGGTCTTCATCAAGGAGTTCGCCTTCAGCGACACCTTCAACACCTTCGAGCACACCTGTTTGAAGGATAATGTATTTCTCGTAATAGATAACAGCCTCGAGTTTTTTTGTAGGCATACCGAGGAGATATCCGATTTTATTAGGGGTAGAACGGAAATACCAGATGTGAGCAACTGGAACGACGAGTTGGATGTGACCGGAGCGTTCACGTCTTACTTTTTTCTCGGTAACTTCAACGCCGCAACGGTCGCAGACGATACCCTTATAACGGATACGTTTGTACTTACCGCAATGGCATTCATAGTCCTTAACAGGGCCGAAAATACGTTCGCAGAACAATCCATCGCGTTCCGGTTTGTAAGTACGATAGTTTATTGTTTCCGGTTTAAGAACTTCTCCATAGGAAGCCTCGAGGATTTCCTCGGGAGAAGCTAAACCGATACTTATTTTAGTAAAGTTAGTTTTTAGTTTATTATCTCTTCTAAAAGCCATATCTTATTGGGTATTAAGATGCAAAAATAAAATAAATGAACGAGCGATAAAAGCGTCGTATTACTCCAACTTAACGCTAAGACCGAGACCGCTGAGTTCGTGTAAGATAACGTTAAGAGCTTCAGGTATACCGGCTTGAGGCATAGGTTCACCTTTAACGATAGCTTCATAAGCTCTGGCTCTACCCATAACGTCATCGGATTTAACGGTAAGGATTTCTTGAAGGATGCTTGCGGCACCGAATGCTTCGAGAGCCCACACCTCCATTTCTCCGAAACGTTGTCCACCGAATTGGGCTTTACCACCGAGAGGTTGTTGAGTGATAAGAGAGTAAGGACCGATAGAACGGGCGTGCATTTTATCGTCGACCATGTGGCCTAATTTCAAGAAGTAAGTATAACCTACAGTAGCAGGTTGGTCGAATCTCTCACCGGTACCGCCGTCATAGAGGTAAGTTTTACCATATCTTGGCACACCGGCTTTATCACACCACTCATTAAGGTCGTCGATAGAAGCACCATCGAAGATAGGGGTAGCGAATTTGACGCCGAGTTCTTTACCTGCCCAGCCGAGTACGGCTTCGAAGATTTGTCCGAGGTTCATACGAGAAGGCACACCAAGAGGGTTAAGACATATATCCACAGGGGTACCATCAGCGAGGAACGGCATATCCTCTTGACGAACGACTTTAGAAACGATACCTTTATTACCGTGACGACCTGCCATTTTATCACCTACGCGGATTTTACGTTTTTTAGCAACGTAAACTTTAGCGAGTTGCATGATACCGGAAGGGAGTTCGTCTCCGATAGTAAGGTTGAATTTTTTACGTTTTACTTGAGCGTCGAGTTCTTTAACCTTACGTAAGTAGTTCTTTATAATGTCTCTGATTAATTCATTTCTATGGTTATCTGTAGTCCATTTACCGAGTTGAATTTCAGAGAAGTCGATTTGTTGTAATTGTTTTTGTGTAAATTTAGATCCTTTAGGGATAACATCCGTACCCATGTAATCTTTTACACCTTGAGAAGTTTTACCATTTATAGTAGCAATAAGTTTCTCAACGAGGAGGTCTTTAAGGGCTTTAACCTCTTGTTCGAAAGCCTCATCCATTTTTTGGAGTGTAACTTTATCGGCATTTCTTTCGGAGCGAGACTTGTTAGCTTTGCTATAAAGGGCAGTACCGATAACAGTACCTCTAAGAGAAGGAGAAGCTTTAAGGGAAGCATCTTTCACATCACCGGCTTTATCGCCGAAGATAGCACGGAGGAGTTTCTCTTCCGGAGTAGGGTCGGTTTCGCCTTTAGGGGTAATTTTACCGATAAGGAGGTCACCCGGAACGACGTGAGCGCCGACGCGGATGATACCATTTTCATCGAGATTGCGTGTAGCCTCTTCGCTTACGTTAGGGATATCGGAAGTAAGTTCTTCCATACCACGTTTAGTTTCGCGCACTTCGAGGGTATATTCGCTGACGTGTACGGAGGTGAAAATATCTTCTCTAACTATTCTCTCATTGAGCACGATAGCATCCTCATAGTTATAACCTTTCCAAGGGATGTAAGCCACTTTAAGGTTACGACCGAGGGCGAGTTCTCCATTTTGAGTAGAATAACCTTCGGTAAGGATTTGGCCTTTTGTTACTCTATCGCCACGGCGTACTATAGGACGGAGGTCGATAGTGGTATCTTGGTTAGTACGGAAGAATTTAGGTAGTTTGTATTCTTTAACGGAGTCGACAAAGCTAACAAATTCTTCATCTTCGGTGCGGTCGTAATTAATACGAATAACGGAAGCATCAACGAATTGTACAACGCCATCACCTTCAGCCATTATTTGAGTTCTGGAATCGCGGATCATTTTACCCTCAATACCTGTACCGACGATAGGGGCTTCAGGACGGAGGAGAGGCACAGCTTGGCGCATCATGTTAGAACCCATCAAAGCGCGGTTTGCGTCGTCGTGTTCGAGGAATGGGATAGAAGCGGCGGCGATAGAAGCAATTTGTTGAGGAGCAACGTCCATAAGGTTGACTTTATCCGGAGTTACGAGAGGGAAGTCGGCCTCGAGGCGTGCTTTTACTTTATCGCGAACAAAAGTACCATCATCATTAAGAGGGGCATTACCTTGAGCAACTACGAGGTTTTCTTCTTCCTCGGCAGTAAGGTAAACCACTTCGTCGTTATTAAGATTTACTTTACCATTTTCGACCTTACGATAAGGAGTAGCAATAAAGCCGAGGTCGGTAATTTTAGCGTAAATACATAGAGAAGAGATAAGACCGATGTTCGGTCCCTCAGGAGTTTCGATAGGGCAAAGGCGTCCGTAGTGAGTATAGTGAACGTCACGAACTTCGAAGCCGGCTCTATCGCGGGAGAGACCGCCGGGACCCAATGCAGAAAGACGACGTTTGTGAGTAATTTCCGCAAGAGGGTTAGTTTGGTCCATAAATTGAGAGAGGGCATTTGTACCAAAATATGTATTGATAACAGAAGCCACAGTCTTTGCATTGATTAATTCAACCGGAGTAAACACCTCGTTATCGCGCACATTCATACGTTCACGAATAGTACGCACCATACGAGCGAGGCCAACGCCGAATTGGTTATATAATTGTTCTCCAACGGTACGCACCCTACGATTGCTAAGGTGGTCGATATCATCGATAGTAACCTTGGAGTTAATAAGTTCGATTAAATATTTTATAATTTCGATAATATCTTGATGAGTAAGCACTCTGACATCCATAGAAGTATCAAGGCCGAGTTTGGTATTGATACGATATCTACCCACTTCACCGAGGTCGTATCTTTTTTCGGAGAAGAATAGACCATTAATAGTTTCACGAGCTGTTTGATCATCGGCAGGTTCCGCGTTACGGAGTTGGCGATAGATATGGAGTACTGCTTCGCGTTCGGTGTTTGAAGGGTCTTTTTGGAGGGTGTTATAAATTATTTGGTACTCATTAAGATTTTGAGATTCTTTGTGTAAGAGAATAGTTTGGCAACCGGAGTCGAGTATAGGTTGGAAGTGAGCGGGAGTTATTTCGGTTTCACGCTCGATAATAACTTCGGTACGTTCAACACTAACAACCTCACCGGTAGCTTCGTCGACGAAGTCTTCGATACGAGGTTTAACGACGCGTGCGGCAAGGCGACGGCCGACTACTTTTTTAAGAGTAGTTTTATTAACTTTTACTTCTTCGGCGAGACCGAAAGTTTCCAGAATATCTTTATCAGACTCGTAACCGATAGCGCGCAACAAAGTAGTGACCGGAAGTTTTTTCTTGCGGTCGATGTAAGCGTACATTACGTTGTTGATATCGGTAGCGAATTCAATCCAAGAGCCACGGAAAGGGATTATACGAGCGGAGTAAAGTTTAGTACCGTTGGTATGAATACTCTGTCCGAAGAAAACACCCGGGGAACGGTGTAATTGTGATACGATAACACGTTCGGCACCATTAATGACAAAAGTACCATTATCGGTCATATAAGGTATAGGGCCGAGGTAAACATCTTGGATAACGGTATCAAAATCTTCGTGATCCGGGTCGGTACAATACAATTTAAGTTTTGCTTTGAGTGGGACACTATAAGTAAGACCGCGGCGGAGACACTCTTCTACAGAATATCTTGGTGGCTCGATATAGTAGTCGAGGAACTCAAGAACAAAATTATTTCGGGTATCTTGAATAGGGAAGTTTTCGGAAAAAACTTTATAGAGGCCCTCATTTCTTCTGTGTTCGGTAGCAGTATCGAGTTGGAAGAAATCTTTAAATGATTTAAGCTGCACTTCGAGGAAATCCGGATAAGGGAATGGATTTTTCACTGAGGCGAAGCTAATTCTTTGACTTTCAGTATTTAACGACATTTAATTAGAGATAAAAGTTGAACTTATAGAATTATACGCAAAAAGGTTTAGAGTCCTGCAGAGCAGGATTCTAAACCGTAATTCCTGTGTTGACAGGAGTAAGACTTACTTAAGTTCAACTTCAGCGCCGGCTTCGGCAAGTTGTTTCTTGAGGTTCTCAGCTTCGTCTTTAGCAAGACCTTCTTTGATAGTAGAAGGAGCACCGTCAACCATATCTTTAGCCTCTTTCAAGCCAAGACCGGTAAGTTCTTTAACCAATTTAACTACAGCAAGTTTGTTTGCACCAGCTGCTTTAAGTACAACATCGAAAGAAGTTTTTTCTTCAGCAGCAGCTGCACCACCGGCAGCAGGAGCAGCAACAGCAACAGCTGCAGCAGCAGGTTCGATACCATACTCATTTTTCAAAATTTCGGCTAACTCATTAACCTCTTTTACGGTTAAGTTTACCAGTTGTTCTGCAAAAGCTTTCAAATCTGCCATTGTATTAATTATTTTATGTGTTTTTATTAGTTTTAATTAATTAAAAGAATTATCTCTCAGAGAGAGTTTTAAGCACGCCGTGGATAGTATTTCCACCGGATTGGAGTGCTGAAACAACGTTCTTGATAGGAGATTGTAAGAGAGTAATAACATCTCCGATAAGTTCGTTTTTGCTCTTGATAGCAACAAGAGCGTCGAGTTGGTTTTCACCAATATAGAAAGATTCTTCTACGTAAGCGCCTTTGAGCACAGGTTTAAGATTTTTCTCATTGAACTCTTTGATGAGTTTAGCAGGTTCGTTTCCTGTATTACAGAAAAGCACTGCGGTATTCTCTTTAAGGCAAGGGAATAGAGGAGAGAAATCTACGCCTTCTATTTGCTCTAAAGCTTGTTTCATAAGTTTGTTTTTAACGACAACCATTTTGATGCCGCGTTTAAAACAAGCTCTACGTAAATCGCTTACTTGACCTGCGTTCATACCTTGAGTTTCGGTAAGGTAGAAGTGAGGGTAAGAAGAAACGACTTCTTTTATTTGGTTAATTAAAATGCTTTTATCTTCCTTTTTCATACTTTCACGGATTTAGTTTTCATCAATAGACTTGGTGTCGACTTTAACACCTTTACTCATAGTAGAGGAAAGATAAACACTCTTAACGTAGGTACCTTTAGCGGTAGCAGGTTTAAGTTTCATAATAGTAGACATAAACTCGCGAGCATTTTCAACGATTTGTTGTTCGGTGAAAGATACTTTACCGATAGAAGTATGAACGATACCGAATTTATCTACTTTGAAGTCGATTTTACCTTGTTTAACTTCGCGTACTGCAGAAGCGACATCCATAGTTACAGTACCGCTTTTAGGGTTAGGCATGAGACCACGAGGACCGAGGATACGGCCGAGGGCACCAATTTTACCCATGATAGCAGGCATAGTAATGATGACGTCAACATCAGTCCAACCGCCTTTAATTTTTTCGATATATTCATCAAGACCTACATAATCAGCACCTGCGGCTTTAGCGTCAGCCTCTTTGTCAGGGGTACATAATGCAAGAACTCTTACTTGTTTACCGGTACCGTTAGGTAAAGAGACCACTCCACGAACCATTTGGTTTGCTTTACGAGGGTCAACACCGAGACGGACGTCGATATCAACAGAGGCATCAAATTTGGTAGTAGTGATTTCTTTTACCAATTTAGCAGCTTCTTTGAGTGTATAAGCCTTTCCTGCTTCAATTTTTTCTAAAGCCAACTTTTGATTTTTTGTCAGTTTTCCCATTACAATTGAAGTTTAAAGATTAAAAATTAGGAAATTCTCCTTTGATAGAGATACCCATACTTCTCGCAGTTCCTGCTACCATTTTCATAGCAGCCTCTACTTCAAAGCAGTTTAAGTCAGGCATTTTGTCTTCAGCGATAGTTTTAACTTGATCCCAAGTAATTTCGGCCACTTTTTTACGGTTAGGCTCTGCACTACCACCTTTTACTTTTGCTGCCTCAAGTAATTGCACGGCAACCGGAGGAGTTTTAACAACAAAAGAGAATGACTTATCTGCATAGTAAGTGATAACAACCGGTAAAATTTTACCTGCTTTGTCTTGAGTTCTGGCATTGAACTGCTTGCAGAAATCCATGATATTGATACCTTTAGAACCAAGAGCAGGTCCTACAGGAGGAGAAGGATTAGCTGCACCACCTTTTATTTGTAATTTAATAAATCCAGCAACTTCTTTTGCCATAAATCTAATTTTTAGTTGTTAACATAAATAGGGTAAGAAAGACCGGCGTAACCCGGGAATACTTACTCTTTTTCAACATTTGTGAAACTTAATTTAAGAGGAGTTTTACGCTCGAAAATTTTCACCATTACTTTTAGTTCTTTTTTCTCGTCGTTAACTTCTTCGACAACTCCGGTAAATCCGTTAAAAGGATCGGTAGTAACCTTCACGATATCGCCCACAAAGAAAGGGGTAATAATTTCGGGGTCGGTTTCTTCGAGTTTATCGCACAAGCCAAGAATGCGTTTAACTTCGGAAGGTCTAAGGGCTTCCGGTTGTTTTCCTACAGAAGCGCCAAGAAAACCGATAACGTTAGGCACGTCATCGCGGAGATATGCAGAGATTTCACCGTTTAGGGCGGCTTCGATCAGCACATAACCCGGAAGGTAACTGCGTTCTTTGACGATTTTTTTGCCATTACGAACAGAATACACCTTTTCGGTAGGAATTAATACCTGAGAGATATACTGACCGAGCGAGGATTTTTTTATCTCAGCATCGAGATATTCTTTCACCTTGCTTTCTTTGCCACTAACGGCACGGAGTACATACCATTTTTTTTGAAGATTCTCAGACATAATTTAACGAAAATGATTAGATGTATTTGTAAATCAATGACATTAAGTTTTCAAAACCGAAATCCATTAACCATACTATCAGTGCAATAAGGAGGGAAGCAATTAAAACAACTACCGCACTACTAGTCAGTTCACGACGTGTTGGCCACGAAGTTTTATGAACTAATTCGTTATAGGATTCTTTAAAGTAATTAATGAGTTTCATAAACATTTATAAATTAAGCACGGGTTGAGAGACTCGAACTCCCGACACTCGGTTTTGGAGACCGATGCTCTACCAACTGAGCTAAACCCGTAATTAAAGGAATGGGGGTATTGTTGGTAACCCCATTCCTATATAAATTAAATATTAGTCAAGGATAGAAGTGATTTGACCAGAACCTACAGTACGACCACCTTCACGGATTGCGAAACGAAGACCTTCGCTGCAAGCAACAGGGTAGATAAGTTGTACAGTGATTTCCAAGTTATCGCCAGGCATAACCATTTCAGTACCTTCTGGGAGAGTGATTTCACCAGTTACGTCGAGGGTACGGATATAGAATTGAGGACGATATTTGTTGTGGAATGGAGTGTGACGGCCACCTTCTTCTTTTTTCAAGATATAAACAGAAGCTTTGAAAGAAGTATGAGGGGTAACTTTTCCCGGGTGGGTGATAACCATACCACGTTTGATTTCGTTTTTGTCGATACCACGGAGGAGGAGACCTACGTTATCGCCGGCTTCACCTTCGTCGAGGAGTTTACGGAACATTTCCACACCTGTAACGGTAGAAGTAAGTTTTTCAGCACCAAGACCGATGATTTCAACAGCGTCACCAACTTTGATAACACCAGTTTCGATACGACCTGTAGCAACAGTACCACGACCAGTGATAGAGAATACGTCTTCAACAGGCATAAGGAATGGTTTATCGATATCACGTGGAGGGAGTTGGATCCAGTTATCAACAGCGTCCATAAGTTCCATAACTTTCTCTTCCCATTGTGGTTCGCCATTCAAAGCACCAAGTGCAGAACCACGGATGATAGGAGAATCCTCTTCGAATTCATAGAAAGCAAGGAGTTCACGCATTTCCATTTCAACAAGCTCAAGCATTTCTTCGTCGTCAACCATATCGCATTTGTTCAAGAATACAACAAGGCGAGGAACGTTTACTTGGCGAGCGAGAAGGATGTGCTCACGAGTTTGAGGCATAGGACCATCAGTAGCGGCAACTACGATGATAGCACCGTCCATTTGAGCAGCACCGGTAATCATGTTTTTAACGTAGTCGGCGTGTCCCGGGCAGTCAACGTGAGCATAGTGGCGAGTAGCTGTTTGATACTCTACGTGAGAAGTGTTAATAGTAATACCACGCTCTTTCTCTTCAGGAGCGTTATCAATAGAATCGAATGAACGTAATTCAGAAAGACCTTTCTTTGCAAGAACAGTAGTAATTGCAGCAGTAAGGGTAGTTTTACCGTGGTCAACGTGGCCGATAGTACCAATGTTTACGTGCGGTTTAGATCTGTCAAATTTCTCTTTTGCCATAACTCTAATAGTTTAAAAGTGTTTAATTTTAAATATGATATTGAGCTGTTGACGAGGATTGAACTCGTGACCTCTTCCTTACCAAGGAAGTGCTCTACCACTGAGCTACAACAGCAAAAAGTAAGTGGGCAGTGATGGATTCGAACCACCGAAGTCGAAAGACAGCTGAGTTACAGT
>JAEDFN010000060.1 GCA_016292775.1 Paludibacteraceae bacterium | reverse complement strand
TCGAGACCTCCGGGTTATGAATCCGACGCTCTAACCAACTGAGCTATCCCGCCTCCTCATTTTTGCGGTGCAAAGGTACAACTTTTTATTAACACCACAAAATATTTCAACAAATAAATTGCTCCCCGTCTTAAAAAAAACTCTATAATAAATAATATCAAAGAGATATATAGTGCATTATTTGAAACGAGCAGATATTTCCGTTGCAATTTTTTGCATTTCAGCAGGCTCTAATTTCAATTTAGGATTAGAAATAATCATATCTTTTTCCGAATTAAGCGGAACGAGATGCACATGAACATGAGGCACCTCCATGCCAAGCACAGCTACTCCTACCCTTTTACAAGGCACAGCAGCTTCGATAGCATGAGCGACACGCTTTGCAAAAAGCATTAAGCCCGCATAAGTTTTTTCATCCAAATTAAAGATATAATCATCCTCAATTTTCGGTACTACCAAAGTATGACCTTTTGTAAGAGGATTTATATCCAGAAAAGCGAAATAATTTTCATCTTCCGCAATCTTATAACACGGAATTTCGCCATTGATAATTTTTGTGAATATAGTAGCCATAACTCAAAGATTTAGAAAGATATTTCGAGTACTTCGAGATGTAACAAACCGGAAGGAACTTGAATTTCCACCACATCGCCAATTTTTTTACCGAGAAGAGCTTTACCGATAGGGGTACTGACAGCGATTTTTCCTTCACGGAGATTGGCTTCACTTTCTGAAACAAGAGTATACTGCATCTCTCTTCCGGATTTTTGATCTTTAACCTTCACTTTTGAAAGTATCTGGATAGAATCTACAGAGAGTTTACTCTCGTCAATAACACGAGCATTAGATAATGTATCTTTAAGTTGAGATATTTTCATTTCCAAAAGACCTTGAGCCTCTTTAGCGGCATCATATTCCGCATTCTCGCTCAAATCTCCTTTATCACGAGCCTCTGCTATCTGAGCAGAAATACGAGGGCGCTCAACAGATTCCAATTGTTTGATTTGCTCAATCAACTTTTTATAACCCTCTTCGGTCATATATACTACAGCCATAATAAAATAAATTAAATTAAAGTATAAAAAAAATTACAAGAACTCTAAAACCATAGACTTCTTGATAAACTTTTTTTGACTTAACACGATGAAAAAGCCAATGAAAAGCGAATAATTATATGTAAAACGAAATTCGCAAAACTTCACTGCAAAGGTAGTGTATTTTTCCATACCAACAAAATAAAAGTCAATAAAAATATTCGGAAAGTGGCTAAAAATAGTAAGAAAAAAATTTGCTTTAATAAGTAATAATACTTACCTTTGCAAACGAATATCACGTAGAAGACGCAATATGAACAACGTTGAAAATCAAAAACATAAGCAAAAATACAGTGCCAAATTATACTGCACAAGAAGCTTTATGTGCATCGTTGTGTAAAAAATATAACAAGCAATACTGGTTAGTATTGCTTTTTTTATTAAAAATAAATAAAACCAATAATATATGATAGACCGTTATAGTCGCCCTGTCATGCGCAATGTATGGACAGAAGAGAACAAATTCAATGCCTATTTAAAAGTAGAGCTTTATGCATCGGAAGCATGGAGTGAATTAGGCATCGTACCGAAAGAAGATATCAAAAAGTTGTGGGAAAAAGCCTCTTTTTCTATCCCTCGAATCTATGAAATAGAGCAGCAAACTCGTCACGACGTAGTAGCCTTTACACGAGCAGTGAGTGAGAGTTTGGGAGAAGAGAGGAAATGGATACATTACGGGCTTACATCTACCGATGTAGTAGACACAGCAAACGGCTACCTTATCAAGCAAGCCAATGAGATAATCCGAAAAGATTTACAAGAATTTTTAGAGGTATTGAAACGTCAAGCAATACGCTTTAAGAACCAGCCATGCATCGGACGTACACACGGCATCCATGCCGACATCACCTCTTTTGGTTTAAAATGGGTATTATGGTATGCCGAAATGAAACGCAATATCGAACGCTTTGAAAGAGCAGCCGCCGATGTTGAAACCGGAAAAATGAGTGGTGCCGTTGGTAATTTTGCAAATATTCCTCCTTTTGTAGAAGAATATGTATGCAAACAATTAGGTATCAACCACGCCCTTGTATCAACACAAGTCATTCAACGCGACCGCCACGCATATTACATGGCAACATTAGCCGTGATAGCCTCCAGTTTAGAGCAGATGGCACTTGAAATTCGCAACTTACAACGCACCGAAGTACACGAAGTGGAAGAGGCTTTTGGTAAAGGACAAAAAGGTTCGAGTGCAATGCCTCACAAGCGCAACCCTATCTCTTCGGAAAACATCTGTGGATGTGCAAGAGTGATGAGAGGCTATATGGCGACATTCTACGAGAATGTAGCTCTTTGGCATGAAAGAGACATCTCTCATTCCGCCACGGAGAGAATTATTTTACCGGACGCTACAATGCTATTGGATTATATGCTAAATCGCTTTAAAGGGATATTAGAAAACCTTGTGATATTCCCTGAACAGATGTTGAAAAACATTTACAGAACAAACAAAGTAATATTTGCACAACGAGTTATGAATGCGTTGATATCCAAAGGTTTTGTGCGTGAAGAAGCTTATGACACAGTACAACCTATTGCGATGAAAGCATGGAGTGAAGGGCTTGATTATCAAGAATTATTGTCACAAAATGAAAAAGTGATGAGCTTCCTTAGTAAAGAAGAACTTGACTCTTGTTTCACTCTCGACTACTACTTCTCTCAAGTAGATTATATTTACAAAAGAAACGGAATTGAATAATTAAAACCACATACTATGAAATTCGACAATATCAAAATAGGACTTACTTTCGATGACGTATTATTAATACCACAAAAATCGGAAGTATTGCCGGCAAATATATGTATCAAAACGCACCTCACACCTCGTATAGAACTAAATATACCAATGGTAAGTGCTGCTATGGATACGGTAACGGAGTCTACATTAGCCATTGCAATAGCGCGAGAAGGAGGATTAGGGTTTATTCATAAAAACATGAGCATCGAAGAGCAAGCCGCTGAAGTAGACATGGTAAAGCGCTATGAAAGCGGTATGATTGCCAACCCTATCACATTGAAAAAAGACAGCACCTTATTGGAATGCCACAAAATATTGAGCAAATACAAAATAAGCGGTCTGCCTGTAGTAGACGACTCCAACCATTTAGTAGGAATTATCACTAATAGGGATTTGAAATATCTCACACCCGACGAAACAAAAGTAGAAGAGGTAATGACAAAGAAGAACCTTGTCACTGCCAAAATAGGCACCTCATTACAAGACGCTAAGAAGATATTATGGGAAAATCGCATTGAGAAATTACCTATTGTAGACGACAACAATCACCTTGTAGGCCTTATCACAAGCAAGGATATCGACAATGTAGTCAACTATCCGAATGCATGTAAAGATGCACGAGGCAGACTACGTTGCGGAGCAGCGGTAGGAATAGGAGCCGACATGATGGATCGTGTACATGCCCTTGTAAAAGCCGGAGTAGACGTCATCACTGTAGACAGTGCTCACGGACAGAGCAAAAACGTGATAGAAGCGGTAAAGAAAATACGTGCTGCATACCCTGATTTGGACTTGGTAGCCGGCAATATTGTAACAAAAGAGGCTGCTGCCGACCTTATTGAAGCAGGTGTTAACTGCGTGAAAGTAGGTATCGGTCCGGGCTCTATCTGTACAACCAGAATAGTGGCAGGAGTAGGTGTACCACAGATAACCGCCGTTGCCGAAGTAGCCGAATATTGCAAAGACAAAGGAGTATGCGTCATTGCAGATGGAGGCATAAAATTCTCCGGCGACATAGTAAAAGCCTTGGCAGCCGGAGCCGACGTAGTGATGTTAGGTTCACTCTTTGCAGGATGCACAGAAAGTCCGGGAGAGGAAATAGTATTCCAAGGCCGTAAGTTTAAAGTCTATGTAGGAATGGGTTCACTCGCAGCCATGCGCAGAGGCTCTGCCGACAGATATTTCCAAGCAAAAGACGTAACTCCGAAAAAATTAGTTCCGGAAGGCATCGAAGGTCGAGTGGCATACAAAGGCGCACTCTCCGACACCATCTACCAATTATGTGGCGGAATACGTTCCGGAATGGGATATTGCGGAGCCCCTAATATAGAATACCTCAAAAAGCACAGCGTATTTATCAGAATCACAAACGCAGGCCTTAGGGAGAGCCATCCACACGATGTAGACATCACGGTAGAAGCACCAAATTACACAAAATAAAAACAGACTAAAAAAGATATGACGTACGACAAGATATTGGTATTAGACTTTGGCAGTCAATACAACCAGCTTATTGCGCGCCGCATTCGTGAGATGGGAGTATATAGCGAATTACGCCCTCACGAAATTACTGCCGAGCAAATAAAAGCGATTGATGGAGTAAAAGGAATAGTATTCAGCGGGGGTCCGCGAAGTGTATACGAAGCCGACGCCTTCAATTGCGACCCTGAGATATTTAATTTAGGGCTCCCTATAATGGGTATTTGCTACGGTATGCAGCTGACTTCCAAACATTTTGGAGGAAAGATAGAACGTGGTACAACCAAAGAATATGGCAAGATGCCGATACATATAGAAGACGATTGCCTACTATTCAAAGGATTACCTAAGACACAAGATGTATGGATGAGTCACGGCGACCACGTTTCTGAAATACCGGCAGGATTTACCTTAGCCGCCAAGAGCGACAACGGGCTATGCGCCTCTATTTACTCGGAAGAAAAAAAGATATACCTCGTACAATTCCACCCGGAAGTAAGAAATTCGGTTTACGGCAATGAAATCATCTCCAACTTCGTATTTAAAATATGTAAAGCGGAGAGAAATTGGACGATGGAGAATTACATTGACATGCAGATAGCCAAAATCAAAGAGCAAGTAGGAGATAAGAAAGTGCTCTGCGGGCTCAGTGGCGGTGTCGACTCTACCGTTGTTGCCGTATTGATACACAAGGCGATAGGCAATCAACTTACATGTATGTTTATCGACCACGGCATGCTACGCAAAAACGAAGGCGAGCAGGTGATGGATATGTGCGGAAATCTTTTCGGCATCAACGTAATAAAGATAGACGCCAAAGATAGATTTTTGACAAAACTTGCGGGAGTAACAGAGCCTGAACGCAAAAGGAAAATTATCGGCAATGAATTCGTTTATTGTTTCGACGAAGAGAGTAAGAAATTAGGCGATTTTGACTTCCTTGCACAAGGCACACTCTATACGGATGTGATAGAATCGGGCACGAAAACGGCACAGACAATAAAGAGCCATCACAACGTAGGAGGTCTACCTAAAGATATGAAATTCAAACTCGTAGAGCCGTTGAACGTGTTATTCAAAGATGAAGTGAGAGTATTGGGCGAGAAATTGGGCATACCATCACATATCGTATGGCGCCAACCATTCCCGGGACCGGGACTTGCCATACGTATCATCGGCGACGTGACAGAAGCAAAATTACATATTGTACGCGAGAGTGATGCCATACTACGCGAAGAGATTGCCCGTGCAGGACTCGACAGAGAAATATGGCAATACTTCACGGTGCTCACTAATTTACAAAGCGTTGGTGTAATGGGAGATGAACGCACTTACGACTACGCCTTAGGAATCCGCGCCGTAACATCTATCGACGGAATGACGGCAGACTGGGCAAAAATTCCATACGAAATTCTCGACACTATATCTCGTCGCATCGTCAATGAAGTAAAAGGAGTAAACAGAATTATTTATGACATTACTTCAAAACCACCTGCAACAATAGAGTGGGAATAATACAATACAATTTACAAACAAACAAAAAACAGAAATAATTATGAACAATAATACATTAGTCGTTGTAGGAATACAATGGGGAGATGAAGGCAAAGGCAAGATGACCGACTATTTAGGTCAGAAAGCCGATGTTGTTGTTCGCTTTCAAGGGGGCAATAATGCAGGACATACCATCACTTTCGGAGGCAATAAATACGCATTACAATCAATACCATCAGGCATTTTCAACCCAAGGATTAAGAATGTAATGGCCAATGGTATGGTTATCAACCCAAAAGCAGCCATTGCAGAGCTCGAAGGATTGAAACAAAGAGGTATAACAGACTTCCAACTATACATCTCCGACCGAGCAGCAGTAATCATGCCATACCACATCATGCTTGACGGCGCGTACGAAACATTGAAAGGCGGAAAAAATATCGGTACTACCAAAAAAGGCATAGGACCTGCATATACCGACAAATACAGCCGTATAGGCATAAGAATAGGTGATTTACTCGATAAAGAGTATTTTGCAGAGCGACTTAAAGACGCTTTATTACAAAAAAATATGGAGCTCAAAATGTTGGGTCTCGAACCTCTCGACTACGATACATTATATAAAGAGTACATAGAATATGGCGAAATCTTAAAACCATACGTTTGCGACACTTCAATATTACTGAACAAAGAAGTTGAAACCGGCAAAAAGATATTATTTGAAGGCGCACAAGGAGTAATGCTGTGTATAGAAAACGGCACCTATCCTTTTGTCACCTCATCATCACCAACGGCGGCAAGCGTACCTCTTGGGGCTGGTTTGGCACCACGATATATCGACAAAGCATTAGGTATCTGTAAAGCCTATACAACACGAGTAGGGGCAGGACCATTCCCTACAGAGATCGATGGCGACTTAGCACATTATATCAGAGAGCGCGGACATGAATACGGCACCGTAACAGGACGCCCACGCCGTGTAGGTTACCTCGATGCCGTTGCACTTCGCCACGCATGCAGAGTATCCGGCATCAATTATTTGAGCATTATGCTCTTTGATGTATTATCCGGATTAAAAACAGTAAAAATTTGTACGGCTTACGAATTAGACGGCAAAGAGATAGACTATGTTCCTGCAACACTGTCGGCATTAGAGCGTTGCAAACCTGTTTTTATTGAATTACCGGGTTGGAATGAAGAGATTACCGAAATTAGAGACTTTGAAAAGCTCCCTGATAATGCAAAACAATATCTCCGTAAAATAGAAGAATTAACAAATACAGAGATAGCAATAGTTAGTGTAGGACCGGATCGTACGCAAACCATTATCAAAAAGAATATTTTCTAATATACTCTATAACAAAATAAACAAATACTCATCATTGATAAGAACCCCGAAAGTTTTTTTTCCTACTTTCGGGGTTCATATCAAAATACTGAATAACAATGAAAAAATACATTCCAAATACGATATTAAAACCTTTTTGGTTAGAAAAATCATTAGAAACAATTATTCTATTTTCATTACTAATCATAATTAATTATTTATTAAATCACTATGTATTTGAAAAAGCTATTTTATGGTCTGATATTTTAATTAAAATAATAATTTGTATTCTATATTTAATTGCAGGTTTAACATCTAAAACAATAATTCACAAAGAAACAAAAACAATTAAAAATATTAATTACGGAAAAATCACAAATTACCATTTAGATGATATTTTATCAATGACTATATACCCTAACAATAAATTTGTCGGCAACATAAAATTGCATTTAAAAAATGGGAAAGATAAAGGAATATCAATATCTGATATCAGCTCATTTACTGATGAAATAAAAAATTTGAGTAATGAAATTATAATAGAGTATAAGTAGGCATAATGAACCTCGAAAGTTTTTTTGCAAAAAACTTTCGGGGTTCATTATATCTACATGATAGTTATGATTCCATCTACTACATCCATATTGGATATGTTCAACGAAAAAATAACACGCACCCTCACACGTAGCCCTAACCTGAACTTTGAATGCTTAATTATTTTTCATCCAACGAAGGAGTTATATAATACTCCTGTATATACGGTAAAATTTCTTTA
>JAEDFN010000001.1 GCA_016292775.1 Paludibacteraceae bacterium | reverse complement strand
TAATAAATAATGATATAGATTATATGCTTGTTTAATACTATGTTGAATTTCAATTTTAGTGGAATTAATATCATTATTATTTATTCCACTACTGTAGAGTACTTGCAAGGCTTTAATTCTCAGTAGCGATCTGTTTACCATGTTGTGTTTATTTTTTTTGCAAAGATACAATTTTTTTTTTATTTAGTGTTAGTCTTATGTTATAAAAGTGATAGAGAAAAAAATTAATAATTTTTGTAGTTTTATTTTTTTTCTATTAACTTTGCGTCTGTTTAATTTTATTTTTAAAATAATATGAGATGTGATATATTTCGAAGCGGAATTACTGTATTATTTTTGCTTTTATCTTTTCAATTGTATTCTAAACAGTATGTTGTGAGTGGGTATGTTAGGGATAATTCTTCTAATGAATCTTTAATTTCAGCTACCGTCTTTGATACTATTTCTACTAAGGGAATAATTACAAATGCTTATGGATATTATTCAATAATACTTCAGGAAGGGGATGTAAATTTAAGATTTTCTTATTCGGGATATCAAACTCAATATTGTAAATTTGATTTAAAAAAAGATACATTATTAAATGTTTCATTGTCACCTGTAACAGAACTTAGTGAAGTCGTAGTGGTAGGAGATAGGAAAGGTTTGGGAGCAGAAGGTAACCAAATGTCTGCTATTTCCATACCGAAACAAGTGATTCAAAATCTTCCTTCATTGGCAGGAGAAGTTGATGTTATAAAGTCGATTCAATTGTTACCCGGTGTCCAATCCGGAAGTGAAGGTTCTACGGGGCTATATGTAAGAGGTGGAGGTCCGGATGAAAATTTAATCTTGCTTGATGGAGTACCACTATATAATGTAAATCACCTTGGTGGTTTATTTTCCGTGTTTAATGCAGATGCTATAAAAGATGTTACGTTGTATAAAGGAAATTTTCCTGCTCGTTTTGGTTCTCGTTTATCGTCTGTGTTGGATGTTCGTCAAAATGACGGAAATGCAAAAACGTATCATGGTACCGTTTCTGTTGGTTTGCTTGCTACAAAATTGAATTTTGAAGGTCCTATTTATAAAGAAAAAACTACTTTTAATATCTCTGCACGACGTACCTATTTTGATTTGCTTATGCAACCTATTATTATGTCATTAGGAGCAGGAGATAATGCTTTGAACACAGCAGGTTATTATTTCTATGATTTAAATGCCAGATTCTCTCATAAATTTTCCGAATCCGACCGTCTTACAGTTTCTTTTTATTCCGGAGATGATGCCGCTTATTTTAATTATAGGTATAAAGACAAGTCGGAATTGGAGAAAAATAATTTCGGTTTACGATGGGGTAATATCGTTACTTCAGTAAATTGGTCGCACGTATATAACTCTAAATTATTTTCTGAATTGATGGTATCTTATACGAGATATCGATTTAGGGTAAATACCGGATACGAATATAAAAATAAAGAAGACTCAAGTTATACAGAATCGTTTGGTATGAAATTCTCATCTAATGTAGATGATGTTACTGCACAATATAATTTGGATTATAATCCTCATCCAAATCATTATTTAAAATTTGGTGTAAATTATATTTTTCATATTTTTAAGCCGAGTGTTATGACGTATAAATATCAAATGGAAGCAATTCCTCTTGATACTACAATTGGGGCTAAACAGTTGTATACTCATGAAACTGCGATGTACGCCGAAGATACGTGGGATATTCATAAACGTGTTAAATTAAACTACGGTTTAAGGGGTTCGTTTTACTTTACTGACAAAAAGGTATATCCAAGTGTTGAACCACGAGTTGGCCTAAGGGTGTTGTTACTGAAAGATTTCTCTTTCAAGGCTTCATACTCTTTTATGTCACAATATATTCATTTGTTGTCATCATCAAATCTTACTTTGCCTACGGATTTATGGGTTCCGGTAACTAGTAAAATTCCTGCAATGAAGAGTCATCAAGTTGCCGGTGGTTTGTTTTATGATTTGTTAAATCAAGTTCATTTTTCTGTAGAAGCGTATTATAAATTAATGAATAATATTATTGAATATAAAGAAGGGTCTTCGTATATGCTTTCGCCTGAAGGATGGGAAGAAAAAGTTGTTGTAGGAAAAGGTTGGAGTTATGGTGTGGAATTTTTGATTCAACGGAATATTGGAAAAATATCCGGTTGGATTGCATATACATGGAGTAAATCCCAACGATTATTTGATAGAGAGGGCATGGTACTTAATTATGGAAAACCATTTTATGCTAAATATGATAGGAGACATGATCTTTCTATAGTCTTGATTTATAAGCCTACAAAGAAAATCGACTTGTCGGCTACATTTATTTATGCTACAGGTAATAGAGGTTCTTTGAGTACTCAAGTGGCTCCAGATGGTACTCCTTTGTATGAAGAGAGAAATAATTATTCACTACCTGATTATCATCGTCTTGATTTGGGAATTAATTTCCATTTTGCTCGTAAAAAACAGCGTGAAGGTGAACATATATTAAATATAAGTTGCTATAATGTATATAATCATAAAAATCCATATATGGTTTATGTTGATGGAAACGATTTAATAGGGGTTTCTCTATTTCCTATAATCCCTTCTATTAGTTATACTTTTAAATTTTAAAATTATGAATAAAAGAAATATATTATTGTTATTGTCTTTATCTGTTGCTTTTATTTTTTCTTCATGTGAGTTTGTTATCAAGAAGCATAAGTTGGAATACACCGAACCATCGTTGTATATCGATGGTGATGTATGTTTTGGAAGCTTTAATGATACCTTATTTTCTTCTGAAACTGTATTTGTATTTGGACAAACACATTTTTTTGCAGATACAACTTATGAGGAAAAGGAGAAAGGAGTAAAAAAGTCGGCTTATATTACAATTAATAATGGCGAACCATATTATTTACAAAAAGCCGAAAATGTTGATAATTCATTTCTATGTAATATTCCGCTTGAAAAATTACCTAATCAGTTAGATACTTTAAGATTATATGCATCTCATAGTAATTTTGATGAAGTAGCTACTGCATATACGGTAGTGCCAAATATTCCTATAGTTACAGTTAAAGAATGTATTGATGATGGAAAGAGTTTTAATTTGAATTTTTCTTTAGATTTTGAGGAAAGAGATAAGATGCATCAATTTTATGTGATAATCCATGCTGAAGTATTATATGATGTTTTGAATCGATATGATACAATTCCATACACAATGAGTTGTAAAGGGTTTGAATTTAATGATAAAAGAATATCTCTTGATATTGATAACGATTATTTGGATATTATATATGGAGAAGATAATTATTACTGGTATTTGCCTTTTTTAGTTCAGCAAGTTACAGATAAATGGGGATGGCCTTATGATTTTAACTTAAAATTTTATATTCATAATGATGATTATTATATCGATCAATTTTTAGGTTTGAATAAGTTAGTTATTGATGTGGAAGTGTATTCTTATGATGCATATTTGAGGTTAAAAACGAAGAATTATTATTCTGATATGTTGTTTTCAGAGCCGGTACAAACTTATAATAATGTCAATAATGGAAAAGGAGCTTTTGGTGTTGTGTATAAGAAAAAATATGAGTTTGATTTGAAAGAAAAATAAAAAAAATCCCGACACTTCGGGATTTTTTAATTATTACCTAAAACCTAATTTGTTATTTCTTTGCGTGCTGTCTCAGCAGTGCTATTGTTTAATTGTGATGCAAAGGTATAACAGAAAAATTTGTAGGCAAATATCTTTTACGTCAATGGTAGAATTTTGCTACTGAATGGTAGAATTATTGCCGTCTAACCACATTAAAAAGTCATTTACTCTATTGCGAGAGACGTAAATTTCTTCTTTAAATTCAGGGTTTAACGATAATTTTAGTCGCCCATTTAGATGTTTTGTTATAATTTTTATTGAGTTGATATTGATAATACACATCCTTGAAATGCGGAAAAAATAGTGCGGGTTTAACGATTTTATGATATTATCAAGGGTATAATTGATTATATATTTGTTGTTGTTATTTGTTATTACAAATGTATAATGGTCTTCACTATAGATATAAGATATTTCATCGATATTTAAATAGTAATAGTTATCACCCAATTTTGCCAGAATCCTATCTTTATATTCAATTGTTTTTTCTTGATTTTGTAATCCGGAGAAGTGATTTAATAATTGATTAATTGAGTTGTTTTGCAAGTAGTTGTTTTGTAGTGTTTTATATTTGTTTAAAGTGGATCTTAGTTGTTGCTCGTCTACTGGTTTAAGAAGATATCCAATACTCATGGTTTGAAATGCATCTATAGCATATTGGTCGTAAGCTGTAGTAAATACCACAGGAATAGTAATTTGTATATGATTAAATATTTCGAAACAGATATCATCAGAGAGATGAATATCCATAAAAATAATATTTGATTCGAAATCGTTTTTTATCCATTTAATTGCTTCTGATACTGAGTCAATTTTATTAGTAATTACGCATTCACTATCTACAATATGAAGTAATCGCTCTAATTCAATTTGAGCTAATGGTTCATCTTCAATAATTAAGTATTTCATAGTTCTATAAATGGAATTGTTACTTTGAAATAAGTATTGGTATTTTCAACGCTAATACTTTGGTTGCTTAGGATTAGATATTTTTCGTTAAGACTTTCAAGACCAAGTCCGATTGAGTCGGTAGGCGTTGGCCTCGGGTTTTTATTATTGAGAACAATTATTCCTTTGTCATTAATAGTGATATCAATTTTTAGCGTTTTTTTTGCAGAAATGATGTTGTGCTTACACGCATTTTCTATTAGAATTTGCAAAGAAGTAGGAATTATTTCTTTGTGCATTGATATTTGAGCGGGAATGTCAGGAAAGTTGATTTCTAATCCATCACCGTGTCGGATTTTCATAATGTTGGCATATTGTTTAGAAAAAGCGATTTCTTCTGAAACCATCACTAAATCTCTTTTTTCATTATTGAGAATATATCTGTATATATTGGCTAGTTGTTTTGTGAATTGAATAGCTTTAGTTTGGTCGATATTTATTAATGAAACAATATTATTCAGTGAGTTGAACAAGAAATGTGGATTAATTTGAGATTTTAATTGTTGATATCTAACGTGCATCATCTCTGATTCGATTTCCTTTATGTGTTGTTCTCTTACTGTAGCCCGTTCCAATTGATTAAGGTATTTTGTAAATATAAAGATAAAAATATTTATCATTATATCGGCAATGATACTTATTTGAAAGTATGGCTCTATTATTAAGTCTTTAAAATATTTATGCTTGTTTGGGTCGAAAATTAAAAAAGCTATAATTGTAATAATAATAGCAATAAATATTACCAAAATCAATTGCAAGGCAGTTATCCTTCGCTCGTATTTCGCCGACCATTCTTTTCTTGTGGAATATTTGATTATGTAGTGGTTTGTGGCGTATGCAATAATGACAAAAGGTAAGCCATAGAGAGAGCAGTATAACATGAATTTTACTGTTATATGGCTTTGATATAGAATGTTATTTATAGCAATAATCAGTAAGTATGCTATTAATAAACCAAATATTGATATTGCAGTGATAGTATTCTTCTTTTTTTCTATTTTTCCCATAATTTATTCATGTTTTCTTGCATCTTTTGTTCGTGGATATTGTTTTGAGATATCCAGAATTTAGTGTTTTTCAACTTTTCCGGAAGATATTCTTGAAGAACAAAATGATTTGGATAGTCATGAGAATATTTATATTCTGCTCCATAATTTAGCTCTTTCATTAATTTTGTAGGGGCGTTACGTAAATGAAGAGGAACAGGTAAATTACCAGTTTTTTCAACTACAGATAACGCTTCATTAATCGCATTATACGCAGAATTGCTTTTTGGACTTGTAGCCAAATAAATTGTAGTTTCTGCCAAAGGGATTCTGCCTTCCGGCCATCCGATTTTATGAATCGCATCGAAACATGCATTTGCCAATAGTAGCGCATTTGGATTTGCAAGACCAATGTCTTCACTTGCAGAAATAACAAGTCTTCGCGCAATAAATTTTGGATCTTCTCCACCTGCTATAAGCCTTGCTAACCAATATATTGCTGCGTCTGGGTCAGAACCTCTTATGCTTTTTATAAAAGCGGAAATGATGTCGTAATGCATCTCCCCGTCTTTGTCAAAAGCTAAAGGATTCTCTTGTAATTTTTCAGTGACTAAAGTGTTGGTTATTAGAATTGTGGAATTATCTGCTTGAGAATTAAAAAGTATTTCTATAATATTTAATAATTTTCTGGCATCTCCACCGGCAAATCTATATAGAGCATCTTTTTCTTGGATGTCGAATTTGTACTCTTTTAATATAGAATCTTGGGTGATAGCTCGGTTTAATAATATGTCAATTTCCTCATTTTCTAAAGGTTTAAGAGTATATACTTGACATCTTGATAGTAATGGCGTTATTATTTCAAAAGAGGGATTTTCTGTTGTAGCCCCGATTAATGTAATTGTTCCATTTTCAACGGCTCCTAATAAAGAGTCTTGCTGTGATTTGCTGAAACGATGAATTTCGTCAATAAACAATATTGGGTTTCCTTCTGTTAGAAAAACTCTGGATTGACGAGCTTTTTCTATAGTTTCTCGTACATCTTTTACTCCGGATGAAATAGCACTTAAGGTGAAAAATGGTAATTCAAGCTCATTAGCAATAATTTTTGCTAATGTTGTTTTGCCAACTCCCGGAGGTCCCCACAAAATAAATGATGATAAACGTTTACTATTTATCATTTTATTTAATACGGCGTTCTCACCGATGATATGTTTTTGACCGATGTAATCTTCTAATTTTGTAGGTCTTAAACGTTCTGCTAATGGTTGCATTTATGATGTGTTTTTTGTCTTACAAATGTACAATTATTACTTCGATTGTACAACACAAATCCGTTAATACTTAGTTTTAAATATTAATTATTCTTATTATGAGTATTATTAGGAGCAGAAATGGTTGGAATTGAATAATTTTTTGTACCTTTGCGGAATATAACAGACTAATAAATATTAATCAATAAATATCGTAAATCATTATCAATGAAAAAATTATTTGTTTTCCTTATGGTAGCAATTTCTATTGCGAGTTGTGGAAATAAAACCCAACAAGAGAAATCGAATTTATTTACTCCATCAGAGCAAGAATTTGATTATGTTGTAGATAAATTCGCAGATTTGCAAATATTAAGATACCGTGTATCCGGTATTGAAACCCTCTCTTTAAAGCAACAAGAGCTTTTGTATTACTTATCAGAAGCCGCTCTTTGTGGCCGTGATATTCTTTTTGATCAAAATGGTAAGTATAATCTTGCTATCCGTCAATTATTAGAGAATGTTTATGTTTCTTCTAATGATAAAGAGAGTGACGATTTTAACGCAATGTTGCTATACCTTAAAAGAGTATGGGTGTCTAACGGTATTCATCACCACTATTCAGGAGAAAAATTTATCCCTGAATTTTCACAAGAATGGTTCGAATCTCAAGTTAGAGAATTGCCTATAGATAAACTTCCTTTAAAAGAAAATCAATCTGTTGACGAATTTTTAGCAGAAATATTACCTGTTATTTTCGACCCTTCTGTTGATGCTATACACAAAAACCAAACAGCAGGTGATGATTTAATTCTTACTTCTGCAAGTAACTACTACGATGGAGTTACTCAAACTGAGGCTGAGAATTTCTACAATGCCATGAAAAATCCTAATGATGAAACTCCAATATCATACGGTTTGAATTCAAAATTAGTGAAAAAAGATGGAAAGATTTTTGAAGAGGTTTATAAAGTTGGAGGACTTTATTCTAAACCAATGGAAAAAATCGTTTATTGGTTGGAAAAAGCGTTGAAAGTAACAGAAACCGAAGAGCAACGTTTAGCATTAGAAAAACTGATTTCATTCTATCGTACTGGTGATTTAAAAGAATTTGATGAATATGCAATTCTTTGGGTTAAAGATACACAAAGTCTTATAGATTATGTTTGTGGTTATACGGAAACTTATGGCGACCCTCTCGGATTTAAAGCTAGTTGGGAAGCTTTGATAAATTTCAAGAATCTCGAAGCAACAAAACGTACCGAGCTTATTTCAAATAACGCACAATGGTTTGAAGATAATTCTCCTATAGATCCTGAATTTAAAAAATCAGAATGCAAAGGTGTTACCGCTAAAGTTATTAATGCCGCTATGATGGGTGGCGATTGTTACCCAACTACACCTCTTGGTATTAACCTCCCTAATGCAAATTGGATTCGCGCCGTTCATGGTTCCAAATCTGTTACTATAGAAAATGTTAGCGAAGCTTATGCGGCTTCTGTAGAAGGTACCGGATTTAACGAAGAATTTACTTGGAGTGATGTAGAATTACAACTTTTGAAAAAATACAAATATTTAACAGATAATTTACATACAGATTTACATGAGTGTCTCGGTCATGGTTCCGGTAAACTTGCTCCGGGTGTCGATCCTGATGCTTTAAACGCTTATGGAGCTGTTATTGAAGAAGCTCGTGCCGACCTATTCGGTTTATATTATATGGCCGATGATAAAATGGTAGAGCTCGGTTTGTTGCCTGATAAAGAAGCTTATAAAGCCCAATATTATTCATACTTCCAAAACGGATTAATGACACAAACTACTCGTATTGAATTGGGTAAAAATATCGAACAAACTCATATGCGTAACAGACAATTGATTACAAAATGGGTTCTTGAAAAATCTGCTGAAGATAAAGCTGTTGAAATCCGTGAGCGTGACGGTAAATTATTTGTTGTAATTAATGATTATGAAACTATTCATACTCGATTAGGTGAATTACTTCGAGAAATACAACGTATAAAATCTACCGGAGATTTTGAAGCTGCTAAAAATATGGTTGAAACTTATGCAATTAAAATCGATTACGATATGCACAAACAAATTTTAGAGCGCTATGCAAAATTAAATATGGCTCCTTATAAAGGTTTTGTAAACCCTGTTTATACAGCCTCTTTTGATGAAAATGGTAATTTTACCGGTCTATCAATAGATTATACCGAAGGATATATCGAACAACATCTTCGTTATTCTAAAGATTATTCATTCCTTACAAAATAATATTTAGTCAATTTATTAAGTTACATAATGGGGATGGCGGTAGGATATATTTTCTATCACATCCCCTTTTATTTTTTTTGTACTATGTTTTCCGGAATTGTAGAAGAGGGTGCTATTGTAACAGCACTACATAAAGATAATGATAATTTAAATATTACATTAAAATGTTCATTCACTAATGAATTGAAAATTGACCAAAGCGTTTCTCATAATGGGGTTTGCTTGACCGTTGTAGATATTAAAGGGGAAGAGTATACCGTTACTGCAATAAAAGAAACTTTAGAGAGATCTAATTTGGGGTTATTGAAAATTGGTTCGTTAGTGAATGTAGAACGTTCTATGCTGATGAATGGACGTCTTGATGGTCATATCGTACAAGGACACGTTGACCAAACAGCAGTTTGTACCGAAATTAGAGAAGCTAATGGTAGCTATTATTTTCATTTTGAATATAAAACTTCAGATGAAATGCGAAAAAGAGGGTATATTACAGTAGATAAAGGTTCAGTTACTGTAAATGGAGTATCTTTGACAGTGTGTACTCCTACAGATAACTCTTTTGAAGTGGCCATAATACCTTATACTTTCAATAATACTAACTTTTGCCAAATCCAAGTAGGTACTATTGTGAATCTGGAATTTGACATCATTGGTAAATATATTGCCAGAATTATCCCGGCATAAGAGTTATTATATGCAAGAAAATCAGATACATTATTTACAAAAATATCGTGAAACATTATTTAATAAGTTATTGTCTGTTGCAAAAGACCTTCATATTATCGAGAATAATGTTTTACAAACCGATGATTTGTTGCTCAAATGGAAGGAAATTGCTCCGGAATATATGATGGATGCGATTCCAAATATTGAAAAATACCCCAGAACTGCTATTGCTTGGGCTGCATATGTAGGTATTGCTTTCGCTACGTATTGGGATAAAGATTGGATTGCCCATAAGGATGATGATAATATTTATAAGTCCCTCGTTAATGCTAGAGGTTTTGATGAGATGGATGAATATATTGTTGAAGAATTATTGGGTATAGACTTTAGTTCCTCTGAAGCAGAAAAAATGGAAAATAACATAAAATCTTTAACCGAAGCAGCTCTTTCTCAAATAAGACGTGAGGAAGTTGAACCACAAAGTGTTATGGCTTTTCATGTATTTGCTGCTACTGTTGAACTGATGTTCATCTTTGGTGTCGGATACCAATTACATCGATTAGGATATAAATATGTAAAAGTAAATTGATATGGATATATTTTTAATTATTCTAGCCGGTATTTTTATTGTTATATCTATTATTGGCTCTATTGTTCCCGGGTTGCCAGGTCCTCCTATTGGAATGATAGGAGTTATCCTCCTGCACATTACTGATAAAGTAGATATTTCATTAACAACCTTAATTGTTTGTGCTGTTCTTACTATTTTGGTCTCTATTCTTGATTATTATCTACCTATTTATTCTACCAAAAAATTTGGAGGATCTAAATTTGCTGTACGTGGAAGTATAATAGGTATGGTGGTGGGATTCCTATTTACCCCGATAGGAGTGATACTTGGTACTTTCTTAGGTGCAGTAATCGGTGAATTATTGAATGGTAGCGACATGGTTAATTCGTTAAAAATTGGTTCCGTAACTTTTTTGGGCACTATATTAGGCCTTGGTATCAAATTAATGTTATGTTGCTCATTTGTTTTTATCTATGTGTATTACTTGGTAAGTTAAACTTGAATACGTTATCTTAGTCTAATAATTAATAAAAAAAAGGAGGAAATTATGAAAAAATATGTTTTGATTATATTGTCAATCTCTCTTCCGTTACTTTCTTTTGCTCAACGGTATGATTATGACGATATCTATTTTAATCCTAAAAAGGACATTGTTAAAACAGTAGTCGATCCTTCAAATAAGGTAGATAATGCATATTCTGATGAATTAAAGTATGATAATTATCAAGATACTATTCCTTTTGATGAAGAGATGAGTTGTACGGATAGAATTCAAAAATTTCATAGAGGAGGAAATAGTAATTCTTTAGATTATATGCTTTCATCAGATTATACCAATGTATTTATTTTGGATGAAGGACAATATCATGTCTCCGTATACAATGATAATGTCGATATATATGAATATGGATATTATCCTTATTATCCTTACTATTCTTATAGTCCATACTATTATGGGTATGATTGGAGATATAATTATTATTGGAATTCCTATTGGTATGGATATCCATATTCGTATTATTCACCATATTATTACGGATGGTATTACGACCCATGGTATTATCCGTATTATTCATGCCATCATAATCACCATCACCATCACGATTATTGTGATAATCATTATCATAGTTCTCTTGATTGGTATAGCTACAATGATAGTGAAAATAATAGAAGGCGAATACATTCGAGAGAGAATTATGCTTATAATGTGAGTAGTATAAATACAAATGCTTCCCGAAATGTACGAAATAATGTTTCGTCTACAAGTAATGTTAATAGTACTTCTCGCAATATATCTAGAAATTCTAATGTTGAATCAAGTAACAAAAGGTTGGGTACTCTTCCTGCAAAACCTGTTAATGTAACAAGGCAAATAGATTCTGAAGCTGTAGGAAATTCCAATAATAGCGGAGTGTCTACTTCACGAGTAACGTCATCTTCTACGTCAACAGTTAGAAGTTCCGGTACTTCCGTTTCAAATGGTACTTCTCAAACAAGAAATTCTACTGTTAGGAGTAGCGGTTCTTCTTCTCGTACATCATCATCCGTGCGTTCTTCATCTTCTTCTCGTCCATCTTCCTCTGTTCGTTCATCAGGTAGCTCAATAAGTACCGGTAGAGGTGGTGGATTCTCATCCGGTTCTTCATCAGGCTCTTCTCGTCGTCGTTAATTTTAAATTATTATATTATGAAAAAGATAATTTTTATATTATATATGTCATTAGTAAGCTCCTTAATTTTTGCTCAAGGAGTATTAGATGTAATGAAATATACAGATAGAGATATTTTAGGCACTGCACGATATATGTCTATGGCAGGTAGTATGGGTGCTTTAGGTGGCGACCCTTCTTCCATTTTTGACAACCCTGCAGCTCTTGGTATTTATCGTTCTTCCGAACTATCTTTTACTTTAAATGCTACACCTTCGGTTACTAAAACCGTATCTGATATTAGTAAAGTTGATAATAAATTCTTCTTCAATTTTAACCAATTTAGCTATGTATTGTCTATTCCTTCTGGTAAAGACAAAGGTTATGTTTCTAGTAATTTCAGCTTTTCGTATAATAGACTAAAAGATTTTCATCGAAGAGTCAGTATTGGCGGTAATTCGGGAAATTCTTCATTAGCCGGATATATGGCAGATTTTACTCAAGGTTTTTACCCATCTTCTATATCTAGTGATAATGAATATGTACCTTATTTATCTGTATTAGGGTATGAAGGTTATGTAATAGACCCAAATGGAGCCGATTCTTCAATGTATTTACCTTATGATTATAATGTGTCTCAAACCGGTTATTATGCGGTAGAGAAGGGTAGAGTAGAAGAATATAATATCTCTTATGCTGCCAATGTCGGACATTTCTTATATCTTGGTGTTGGTTTTGGCATTCAAAATATGTATTATAAATTAGAATCTGAGAATGGAGAAGTATATACAAATGGTTCTAATATGATACTTAGCAATGTTTTCAAAACAACTGGTGTTGGCTATAATATCCGTCTTGGTGTTATTGCTCGTCCCGTATCGTTTTTAAGACTCGGATTCTCTTTCCAATCACCAATTTGGTATAGTATGACGGATAATATGCGTGGAAATATTATCACAAATGGTACTTCTCCACAAGGTGATATTTCGTTTTCTACTCCTCAAGGATATAGCAGTTATGGTCTAAATATGCCTTTAAAATTGCAAGCTTCTGTAGCATTAATTTTGGGTAAATCTGGTTTAATAAATTTTGATTATGTGTATTCTGATAATAGTACAGCAAAATTGAAGGATGAACAAAGTAACAATATTTTTTCAGAACCTACTTTTGCTTTCGAAAATAGTGAGATAAAACAATATGGATTGAAGAATCATCTTTTTAAAATTGGTGCGGAATATCGTATTGCTTCACAATTTGCTATTAGAGCAGGTTTTGCATATCAAACACCCGGTGTGAGTGAAAATGCTCCTAGAAATTTAATGAATAATACTATTCGTACTGATACGGAATTCTTTGTGGATAACACTTCCTTATATGGTAGTGTCGGCTTTGGGTATAGATATAATGGTTTTGGAATTGATTTAACATATGCTTATAGTGAATCAAATCAATCATTTAATTTCTATCAAAATAATGCAACTCTTATGACTAATGGTTATTTTGGAGTAGATGCAAATTATTCGTCAAATGCAAAAATTAAAACTATAAGACATAATGCTGTAATGACGCTATCGTTTAAATTTTAATTGTAAGTAATGATATAGATAAAAAAGCTGACTTGAATAGTTCAAGTCAGCTTTTTTATTTGTTGATTGCTGTTTATGCGTTATGTTTATGACTGTGTCATATTATGCATAAGTTCTCTAATATTTATTTACAACCGGCATTCGGATCAAAATTTTCGTCAATATCAAATTGTTTTGTATTAGAATAACCGATATTTGTGTCATTATAAACTTTATTCATGTATAATCCCCAGATAGGAAGTGCCATAGAAGCACCTTGACCGTCGGCCATATTGCTGAAGTGAATAGTTCTGTCTTCCCATCCAACCCATACTCCGGTAACTAATTCCGGTGTAAATCCTATAAACCATCCGTCAGAGTTGTCGTTTGTAGTTCCGGTTTTTCCTCCTGCAGGTGCAGTAAATTTATATTTATATCTTACTCTTACACCTGTGCCTTCGTTTATAACAGATTGTAACATATAAAGCATCTTATTTGTGCTCTCTTCGTTTAATACTTCGTTTGTTATTGGAGTAAATTCCGCAATAATGTTTCCGTAATTATCTTCTATATGTGTAACGTAAATAGGTTCTGTACGTATACCTTTGTTTGGAAATACAGTATAAGCATCTACCATCTCTGCTACAGTTACTTCGCTTGATCCAAGACATATAGCAACAACAGGGTCAAGGAAACCCTTGATACCAAATGATCGCATCAACCTAACTAATGATTCCGGTGTTACCAAACTCATTACATATGCCGAAATCCAGTTGTTTGAATTTTGTAATCCCCATTTTAATGTAACGGTCTCACCAATCCTATTCTTTGAGCTATTTCTTGGAGTAAATGGCCTTTCATGATTAATATCATCACGATTATAAATTGTTATAGGTTGATTTATTGTAGTATTGCATGGCCAATAACCTTCACTCATTGCTAAACTATATAAATATGGCTTTACTGTAGATCCAACTTGACGGCGTCCTGCATTTACCATATCATATTGAAAATGAGAGAAATTAGGCCCTCCAACATATGCTTTTACATGTCCGTTTGCAGGATTGATACTCATTACACCACATCTTGCAAATGCTTTGTAATAGCGAATGGAATCCATTGGACTCATTGTAGTATCTATCATTCCATCGTATGAAAATACCATCATATCAATAGGAGTGTTGAACTCTTTGTCTATCTCTTCATTTGTTAATCCATTCTTTTTTGCTTTTCTGTATCGGTCTGTTTGTTTCATCGCCCTTTTTAGTGAAGTTTGTATTGCTTCTTCACTGGTATTTGAAGCAAAAGGAGCCGTTTTCTTCCCTTTTATGCTTTTAAAAAATTTACTTTGTAATTCTTTAAAATGTTCTTCTACAGCCTCTTCTGCATATTGTTGCATTCTGGAGTCTATTGTAGTATATATCTTTAATCCATCTTTGTAAATGTCGTATTTAGTACCATCCGGTTTCGGATTTTTTTCTATAAAACCATACAAAGGATTATTTTCCCATTCTATAGAATCTAAATAATACTGTCCATATGGTTTTAATTGCCATTCATTGTAATTCTTCTTTTTCGGCTCTTTCGCAGTAAGTGTTAATCTCAAATATTCTCTAAAATACGGAGCTATTCCTAATTTATGATCTACTCGTTTAAAATCTAATGTTATAGGTAATTCTTTTAAAGAATCTCTTTGCTCTTCAGAGATATATCCTACTTTTTCCATTCTATTGATTACTACATTCCTACGTTGACGACATTGCTCTTTTCGTTTGTTGGATGCAGGATTATATAGTGCAGGATTCTGTAACATTCCTATTAACGTGGCTGCTTCCTCAATTTTTAAATTAGATGGAGTAGTGTTAAAATATACTTTTGATGCCGTTTGTATACCTACAGCATTATTTAAGAAATCAAATTGATTTAAATACATTGTAATGATTTCTTCTTTTGTATATAGTTTTTCCAATTTTACTGCAATTACCCATTCAATAGGTTTTTGTAATGCACGTTCAAAAAAATTGTCAGCTTGTGGAGAATATAGCTGTTTCGCTAATTGTTGTGATATTGTAGAACCTCCTCCGGCACCTTTTTGCATTAATATCATTCTCTTGAAAAATACTCGAAATAGGGCTTTTATGTCAATACCGCTATGAGTGTAATATCTTTCATCTTCCGTTGCTATAAGTGCATGTACCAAGTCTTCTGATATAGAGTAATAAGAGGTGTTTATTCTATTATCTCGTGCTGTGTAAAAAGTACCTAAGGTTTGCCCGTCAGAAGAGATAATCTCTGATGCATATTTATTTTTCGGGTTTTGTAATTCTTCTATTGGAGGAACGTAACCTATCCATCCATTATTAATTGAAATGAATATCCCTGAAATAAATAAAAATCCTATCAATACTATTGACCAAAAAACGATGAAGAATGTTGTTTTCTGCTTTTTGCTCAATGAGTTATTATTTGTTTTTGATTGCTTTTTTACCATAGCTAAGCCTTTTTATTGTTTCAATTATATTGCTGTTTCCCCACTTTTTTTCGTAAAATATAGGACTTATAATTATTACAGATAGCATGCCTATTAATGACCCTGCTAATACATCTGTTATAAAATGTTGTGAAAGATATATTCTTGAGTAACCTCCTAATAATGCAATTATCAAAAATAATATTTTTAAATATTTGTTTTTAACGATAATTGCCAATACAAAAAATGTAGCAAATGCTGTTGTTGTATGTCCTGATGGAAAACTGAGTGTATGATGTAAATCAACTCCATCTACTATAGGAATATTAATTCCTAATTCTTGAAATACAACAGATGGACGCGGCATTTGCATTATCCTTTTGATTATATGAGTAATCAAACTGGATAATCCTTGAGATAACCCTAAAAATAAGGCTATTCTATAATTGTATAAAAATAATAATCCTAAGATAATAAAGGGTATAGATCCACCTACTTCTGTAATGTTTTTAAAGAAATAATCACCAAATGTTGTATGAAATGTATTTAGTAATAAATGACAATTTATTTTACCATAATAAAGTAGTAAACAAAAGAATACCAGCCATATGAAAACAAATGGCAAAATAAAAATAAGATTGTCTTTTATTAATTTCTTTATCATTATTTGGTTATAAATCTTTGTAAATATCTAATAATTTATGAGCTGCCGCGAATGAAGTCAACTCATTATTATTTACTTTTAATTCGTATTGGGTTAATAATTTTTCTATTATCGGATTATTATAAAAACTTGTACGTAAGTATTCGTCAATGGTTTCATACATCCAATATTTACTTTGTTGTTTTCGTTTGTAATCAAAGTAACCGTTTTTCTTAGTAAATCTGATGTATTCTAAAACCATATTCCATACTTCATCAATATTAATTTTTTCAAAAGCGGAGCAAGTGGTGACTTTCGGAGTCCAACCTGATTCCGGCATTGGAAATAAATGAAGGGCATTCTGGAATTGTACTTTTGCTAATTGAGCTTTTTCTATATTATTACCATCACATTTGTTAATTGTAATTCCGTCTGCCATTTCCATTATTCCACGTTTTATTCCTTGTAATTCATCACCCGTACCTGCTAATTGAATGAGGAGAAAGAAATCTACCATAGAATGCATGGCAGTTTCTGACTGCCCAACGCCTACAGTTTCAACAAAAATAGTATTAAAACCAGCTGCTTCACATAGTACTATTGACTCTCTTGTTTTTCGGGCTACACCTCCTAAAGAGCCTGCAGATGGAGAAGGTCGTATAAATGCGTTTTGTGCAACAGATAGCTCTTCCATTCGGGTTTTATCACCTAGGATAGATCCTTTTGACCTTTCACTACTTGGGTCTATTGCCAAAACTGCCAAATTCTCTCCTTTGTTACATAAATATGTGCCTAACGCTTCAATAAAGGTGCTCTTTCCTGCACCGGGAACTCCTGTTATACCTAATCTTATAGAGTTTCCTGCGTAAGGAAGACACTTTTCTATTACCTCCTGTGCCACAGCATGGTGTTCCGGTAGAAAACTCTCTACTAATGTGACAGCTTGACTTAATATTGTTCTGTTTCCGGAAATTATTCCTTCTACATAATCATTTACTGTTAACTCTTTTTTCTTTATTCTTGATTTTCGATAAGGATTAATTATTGGTGGTTGTTCTACTCCATCATTTACGTTTAATCCTTTAAATTCTTCATTGTTTTCTATGTGTGGCATATTGACATTAGATTATAACATTGCCACCCTTTTTGGGAAAAAGGTGGCAATGTTATGTTTGTATTTAGTGATATTATTTTACAGCCGGTTTGGCTTCAATTACTACAGGAGAAGTTTGTGCAGGTTGTTGCTCTGCAGGAGTTACTTTTCCTTTAATATAAACATAGTAGGTAAATGTTTCGTTACCATTACTTAGTGTAATTGTTACTGATTTATGAAATGCTCCAGGACGGCCTTTTGCATTGTATGACACAGTGATTTGTCCTTGTCCTTCCGGAGCAATAGGCTCTTTATTCCATGCAGGTGTTGTACATCCGCAAGATGCACGTACGTTTGTTATAGTTAACGGACCTTGTGTAGTATTAGTAAAATTAAATACTGTGGTTACGCGGCCATCTTCTTCTTTAATTACACCAAAATCGTGTGTAGTTTCATCAAATACTACTACATTTGCTTGCTCTTGTGCAGAAATACATGCAATCATCATAATTGCAAATGCTAATGATAATAACTTTTTCATTGTAAACTATTTTTGGTTAATATTTATGCTTGTTTCAGACTACAAAGTTATAAAAAATTATCAACATCGTGTTTGATTTTTTGATAAATTATTATTCTTTGATTATGTTTTTGATTGTTAGTGTTTTATGTTATATTTAGCTATATTTTTTCTGAAATTTAAGTTGATTAAATGTTTTGTTTTTGTTTATATAGACTTTCCACAGTAATAAATGGTTTAATATCCCGTATGGTTTTTTGCATGTTACTGATTGGCTAATACTTTTTTTGCTTGCTTTAAAGTGTGATTTCATTTTTATAAATTCTATATTTCCGGTTATTACTGCTTTTGCATTGGCCGTTTTACCTTGTAACAACATTTGAATTGATGCAATGAAATCTAATAGTATACGAACAGTACGTACAAAAATATATTTATTTGTTGGTAAATTTTTGTAAAGAAGTATTGCATTATTTCGGAAATTCAAAAAGGTTTTTCTTGGAGATTCGTAGTTTAATGAGCCTCCTCCTAAATGATAGACTTTTGATTGTGGTATACATGCAATGGAATATCCTAATGATTTCAGTCTCCAACAAAGGTCTATCTCTTCTTGATGAGCAAAAAATCTTCCATCAAATCCGCCTATTGAGTCAAATACGGATTTTTTTATTGCCAAACATGCACCACTTGCCCAAAAAATTTCCGCAATATCGTCGTATTGACCTTTATCTGTTTCTACATAATCAAAAATTCTTCCTCTACAAAATGGGTAACCGAAATAATCTATGTATCCTCCGGCTGCTCCGGCATATTCAAATTTATTTTTATCTATATCGGATAGTATTTTGGGTTGGCAAGCTCCACACTGGTTATTGTTTTTTAAATAATCTATTAGTGGTTGTAACCATCCTTCCGGTGTGTAAACATCAGAATTTAATAATATAAAGTATTCTGAGTCAATCTGCTTCAGTGCTTTATTATATCCTTCAGCAAAACCCCAATTTTCTGACATTTCAATAATGCGTATGCTCGGATAATTATTTTTTATCCAAGTAATGGAATTGTCGGTTGATTTGTTGTCGGCAACAATTATCTCTGCGTCTTTTGTGTTTGAAACTACTGATGGAAGATATTTTTCAAGCATTTTTTCTCCATTGTAGTTTAATATTACTACGGAAATGGTATTCATAATGATAAATCTTTTGGAGGTTCATGTTTCCACCTGTTATGGCTCCATAACCATAGTTCCGGTGTCTCTTTTATATCTTCTTCCAATCTATTCATATACATCTCACACAATTCCTTGTCGGTGTACTTTTTAGGAGTAGTGGTGAGTAAATCGAAACGAACTTTATATCTATGATTTGAGATTTGTGTTACTTTTATATATACTATGGCATTGTTTAATTTTCGACTTATTGTTGCCCATCCGGAGAATATTGGAGTTGCTTGGTTTAAAAATTTTATCCAATAGTGTATGTTCTTTCTTGATGGACATTGATCCGCAATGAAGGCTACAACATAACCCTCCGGTTTTTTGCTTAATTCTATAATTTTACGTAGAGCATTATTCTTATCTATACAGTGTAATCCGAATCGAGACCTAATATTGATTGATAGTTTATTTAGGATAGGATTGTTGATTCTTTTGAAAAGAGAAGCAAATTGTGTCTTATTACTCCATAAAGGTGTAGATGAAAGCCACTCCCAATTTGCAAAATGCCCGGAAACGGTACTTATGTTTTGACCTTGAGAGACTATATTTTCTAATAATTCAATGTTTTCGTATACAAAACGCCTTTTTATCATTTCCTTAGGGATGAAAGTCAACCAAAAAGACTCTATTAGTATATTGCTTAAATGCTTATAATAATTGTCTTTTATTTGATTTAATTCTTGCTTAGTAGCATCGGGAAATGATAGTTTAATGTTTTTTTCTATGATACTTTTTCTGTATCTCAGTACATTTTTGAGTAAAAGGTATAGCATATCACAACATAAGCCTTACATCTCTTGTAAGGCTTATATAAGTAAATTTTTATTCTTCAGTTTCTTCGGTATATATTCCTATTTCTTTACCATATTCAAATTCACCATCCAGAATTGCTTGTAAAGCTTCATCGGAAAGATCAACCATTTTTTCTTTTTTTATGATTTTACTGATGAATTGAAACATCTCTTCTTCGGCAATAGTTGCCTCTTCTACTTTGTCTTCATCATCGAATAAATCATTCTCTACATAATAATCGCAAATAATATCAAGTACATATTGTACATCTTCTTCTGAAATTTTACCTTTTAATTCTGCAGGTAAGTGATCTAAAATGTATTTAATACATTCTGTATCATCAACTTCAATTAAGTCTTTTTCGTTTTCTGCCATAGTATAAAGTATTAAATCTATTTGTTCCCAAAGTTAAGAAATAATATTTATATGACAAAATGCAACTTTATTATTTTAGTTTAACGTCTTTTGCAATTTTGGTTATTGCGTCGCTTAAAGATTCACACTCTTCTATTATATCCATAAAATATATTCCGGATACATATGAATGTTCTCCTTGGTTTACTTTTTCGATATTTTCTAATTTAATGTCGTATCTGATTTTATTTATTTGGTTCTCTATATCAAATATTCTTGCCTTTATCGTTTGATCTGAAAATTTGGTTTTTAAGCATTCTTCTAATGTTGTAAAATGAGAGTCAACAAGAGAAAAGACTTCGGATATTTTGGAAAGTTGATATTGAGAGAATGTAATATTGTCAGAATTCTTGCGTGTAATTAATCTGGATATGTTGTAGCATCTATCAGCTACACTCTCTATCTCCGATGTTAAGTACAAATAATTTCTGATTGTAGACTTTAATTCTTTAGAAGTAGGTGTCGCTGCGATGTTATATAGATAATCCGAAATTGCAGACTCTGTATTATCGCTTGCATCTTCGTAATGTTTTATTCTTTCTGCATGGTTATTTTTATCTTTTGGAGAGCATAGGGAGTATTCTTTTGCTTCTGATAGCATTCTATGTGTCCTTTCTGTATATAATTCTATCTCTTTTTCTGCTTCTATTAACGATAATTCTCCGGTTTGAAGTATGCCTGATGAAATAAATTTTAATGCGAATTCATTTTCAGTATTCTTATTAGGGATAATTCGACATACAATAGTTTCCAATGGTTTGATAAGGAATATCATTATTAATGTATTGCATAGGTTGAATAATGTATGGAACATAGAAAGGGCATATAGTGCGTTTTCATGTGTTGTGGCATCGAAATTAACTATATATCCTACCATTTTTGTGAATGGATAGAATATTATCAATACCCATATTACACCAAATACATTGAAAAGTGTGTGTGATAATGCTGCTCGTCTTGAATTGATATTTGCTGTTATTGCAGCAATATTTGCAGTAATAGTGGTTCCTATATTTTCTCCTAATACCATAGCGGCTCCTATTTCAAATGTTATCCATCCTTGACTAATCATAACTAATGTAATAGCCATAGTCGCAGAAGACGATTGTACGATTATAGTTAATATAGTACCTACTAACAAAAATAATAATATGGATAGGAATCCCATATTAGTATAGTTTTGTAAAAAATTAAGGATTTCCGGGTGGGACTTAATATCAGGAACTCCGGTTTTTAAATATTCTAATCCTAAAAAGAGTAGTGAAAAGCCTATTATTAAATGTCCGATTGTTTTTCTTTTATCGTTCTTTGAAAATATGAATGGTAATGATAAACCTATTAGTGGAATTGCTATTTCAGCTATTGAAAATTTAAATCCGATAAGGGATACTAACCATGCTGTAATAGTAGTACCAATGTTGGCACCCATTATTACGGAAATAGATTCTCCCAATGTCAATAATCCGGCGTTTACAAAACTTACTATGAGTACTGTTGTAGCCGAAGAAGATTGTATGATGGATGTAATAATAATTCCTGATAATACTCCAATAAACCTATTTTTTGTCATTGATGAAAGAATGCTACGCATTTTGTTTCCGGCTACTTTTTGTAACGATTCACTCATCATATTCATTCCAAATAGGAACATTCCTAATGCACCGATAAGTGTAAGGGCATCTAATAATCCAAAGTTATTCATATCTAGTTAATTTTATCGTTGCAAAGGTATTGTATAGATATTACAAAATTGTTACAAAAATATTACAATAGTAATAATAAAAAAGGCATCTGATTAATCAGATGCCTTTTTGTGAGATTAGTATTTTATTATTTAAGCCATTTGTCTAACCAGTTGAAGAATCTTCTTTGCCATAGAATTCCATTTTGTGGTTGTAATACCCAATGGTTTTCATCAGGGAAAATAAGTAGTTCTGATGGTATTCCGCGTAATTGAGCAGCATTGAATGCACTCATTCCTTGGGAAGCAAGTATTCGATAATCTTTTTCTCCGTGGATAATCATTATTGGTGTATCCCATTTATCTACAAATTTATGAGGAGAATTGTCATATGTCGTTTTGGTATTTGCATCCCAATAAGCTCCTCCTAAATCCCAATTTACGAAAAACATCTCTTCTGTTTCCAAGTATTGCTGTTCTAAATTGAACATTCCATCATGAGCAATGAATGCTTTAAATCTTTTTTCGTGATGTCCGGCCATCCAATATACGGAATAGCCTCCAAAAGAAGCTCCTACGCAACCTAATTTTTCTTTGTTTACATATGGCTCGGTACTTACACTATCTATTGCAGTGAAGTAATCTCTCATACATTGTCCGCCGTAATCTTTAGAAATTTCTTCAAGCCATTCTTGTCCAAAACCAACAAGTCCTCTGCGGTTTGGTGCAACAATGATATAATCGTTTGCAGCCATGATTTGGAAATTCCAACGATAACTCCAGAATTGACTTACCGGACTTTGTGGTCCTCCTTGACAATATAGTAGTGTAGGGTATTGTTTATTAGAGTCGAATTTTGGTGGATAAATTACCCATACTAACATTTTTTTATTGTCAGTAGTTGTTATCCATCTGCCTTCAACCTTTCCCATTTCCATTTGAGATAATATGTGCTGATTTTCGAATGTAATTTGGGTTTCTAATCCATCTGATTCGTTGATTGTATATATCTCATTTGGCATTGACATTGAGTGTTTTACGCCGATAATAGTGTTATTGCCAAGTGCTATTTGTTCGTAATCATGAACACCCTCTGTAATTTGTTTAAAAGATTTTGTTGCTATGTCTACTTTATATACTTGTGTTGTTCCATGCCAACAACTTATCATATAAATATTCTTACCTTCGTTATCCCATTGCAAACAGGATGAATTTTGATCGAAATTAATAGATATGTCTTCACGCTCCATTGTTTCCATATTCATGACATACAAGCGATTCTTATCACTTTCATATCCATCATGTTCCATGCTTTCCCATGCTAATTTCTTTCCGTCCGGAGAAAAAACAGGATTCATATCGTATCCCATCATTCCTTCTGTAAGATTTTTGATGGTTTTTTGAGCAACAATATCATACAAATAAATATCTGTATTTGTTGATAATGCATAATCTTTTCCTACCATTTTTTTGCTTGTGTAAGCAATGTATTTATTATCAGGTGAAAAAGCTATTTGTTCAACTCCTCCAAATGGTTTTACAGGGCACTCAAATAATTCTCCTTCTAAGATGTCTTTTTCATTACTTAATTTGGCGCCATCATAATCGAACAATATTGGATGAGGCACTGTAGTAACCCATTCGTCCCAATGTTTGTACATCAAATCTTCTACGATAATACCGCTTGTTTTGTCAAGATCAGGGTAAACGTCAGATGTATTAGGTTTTGACTTGACGTTTGCTATCAATATTACTTTCTGGTTATCCGGAGAATATAAATAATCGGCAATACCTCCTTCGTAATTTGAGATTTGTTGTCTATCTGAGCCGTCAGGGTTCATCTCCCATAATTGCATTGAGCCTGATGATGCGCTTAAAAAGGCAATTTTTGTTCCGTTTTTTACCCATTTTGCATTGAATTCACCTTTTTTTGTATGGGTAATTTGTGTGTTATTTTCTCCATTTGTTGAAATGGTAAATAATTCTCTATTGCTTTTGTTTTGCTCAATACTATAATAGCTTACACCATATAATATAGTTTGATTATCAGGAGAAATCTGAATATCACTCAATCTGCCAAATGCCCATAATACTTCCGGTGTCATTCTGCCATCCGGTACTGTAATGTTGTGTTTGCCAATATACTCAACATCTTGCGATTCATCAATAGCATTAGTGCTTTGATTGTTGTTGGTAGTGCATGCAGAAATTGATAATGCAATAGCCATAATTAATAATACTTTATTTTTCATTTTTTTTGTTGTATAGATTTATGAAGTTAGTAAAATCAGATAATTGTTCAGGAAATAATTCCAGATGATTTCCAATTACAACAATATCGGCACCCCCTGAAAGTGCATTTTGAAAACCATCTATATTTGTAATACCACCTCCTACAATAATTGGGGTTTTTGTGTTTTGTGTTACTTGCTCAATTATTTCTTTTGATACCGGATGTTTTGCCCCACTTCCGGCTTCTAAATATATTAATTGAAATCCTATTAATTCACTTGCAATAGCAGTATCTACAATTAATTCTTTGTCGCTTTTCGGATTGTATGGTGTTGTATTACTTACTTGTTCTACCGCGCTTGACTTTCCTCCGTCAATTAGTATATAACTAGTGGAAATAGCTTCTATATTGTGTTGACGAATATATTTTGCGGATGATATTTGTTGCTCAATCAAAAATTTAGGGTTACGACCTGAAGTAAGACTGAGATATAATAGGCATTCTACTGATGACGATAATTGAGAAAAATGGCTCGGAAATAAAATTATTGGTAAATCGGTTTCTTGCTTAATGATTTTTAATGCGTTATCAATAGAGCCAATAATCTGACTTCCACCTATAAAAATAAAGTCAGGCCTATTTTCTTGTGCTAATTTACAAATGTTTCGTAATGATATTTCAGTGTGTTTTTCAGGATCTATAAGCAAGGCAAACATTTTTTTGTTTTTTGCCTTGTTTGACAGTATTGTTGTATATATGTTTGTTCTCATTTTATTGTCCATACTAATACAAAGTCTCTGTAAACTTTATATTGTAAATTCAGTTCTTCGTTTGTTTTTACCTTTGCAGTAAATTCTCCATTTAGGTAGGGCTGAAACTTCTCAATTGTAATATCAAAAAATGATAGTTGTGGTATATTGGATATTTTGTATATAGCTTCTTTTGCTGCCCAATTTAATGCCAAGTGAGTTCTTTCAGATTTTTCGTCAATATTTGACAGCTCTCCTTCTGAAAGAAATTTATATTTCACTCTTGATACTCTTTCCGTTATTCTCTCTATATCAATACCTACATTCTTTGTTTTACTTAAAATTATTGTAGCAAATGTACCGGTATGTGAAATACTTATATTATATTCACTATCTTTTATAAATGGTTTTCCGTACTCATTATATGTAATAATGGCATCGGGTAATACCTCTTTTAAGGCACAACGTACTGATAGATATTCTAATATTCTTTTTTCTGAATTGAAAGATGATATTTGTTCTATAATATCAGGATAGAAATTTAATATTTCAAGTAATTCATCTTTAGTTTCTGTGATTGACCAAAGTATAATTGTATAGTCTTGATTTTCAATTTTTTCGAGTATCATAGTAATATTATTTTATTTCCATTTAAGTGTTTCTATTAGATGAATAATATCTTGTTGAATATAAATGTTTACAGGTGTTATTGAGTCGGAGTTAGGTAGATTATTAAAATATAAAGCGCCTCTTAGAAAGTGGTTGATACTATCTGTTACATAAAATTGAGCAGGAGATGCTGCATTACCTTTTAATTCATAGTATATACAATAGGTATTATTATCGGGGTTTGAATAAAAACTTTCGTTTATCGCATCAGCTCTTATTGTATGTTCATATGCTAATTGTCGGCTTTCTTCAGTAATAATTTGAAAGTTATTATTTATTTTTTTGTAGCTTAAGTGTATAGTAGCATTAAATTTAGGATAGAAGAGATTTATCCATTCATCATCATTGGTTGCCAATTTATTATCACTGTCTATTGTAGTACAATATTTACTTACTTCTGCTACATAAGGGCCTAATGTATCGTTTTTTACATAACAATGGTTTGGTAAATCAATACGGAAGTAACCAATAGGTTTTGGTGCTGGATTCTCTTTGCAAGCACAAAACAGTAAGGCTAAAATAAACAATACTATAGTGTTATTATTTTTCATGAGGTTCGTTATTTGTAAATTTTATCTTTGAAATACGTCGTGAATTAATTTCCATTATTTCAAAGGTCCAATTATTGAAAATGATTTGTTCGTGCAATTTTGGAAAATCACTTTTTATTTCAAGTATTAAACCTGCTAATGTATCTACTTCATCATATTTATTCATTAGTATTTCTGCAGGTGCATTTATTGTTTTTATAAAATCGGTAAGCAATATTTTACCATCAAAAATATATGTATTCGCATTTAATTTTGAATACAATTTATTCTCTTGATCATATTCATCACTAATATCACCTACAACTTCCTCTAAAACATCTTCCATGGTTACGAGACCTGATGTTCCTCCAAATTCGTCAACAACAATGGCGATATGAATTTTATTTTTTTGAAATTCTTGAAGAAGATTATCAATTTTCTTCGTTTCAGGAACAAAATATGGAGGCCTAATTAAAGTTTGCCATTTGAAATTTGCCCCTTTATTGAGGTGCGGAATTAAATCTTTTGCATACAGCACGCCCCTAATGTTGTCGGTAGATCCTTCTAATACAGGTATTCTTGAATATTCATTTTCTACAATGCATTCAATTACTTGAGTAAATGTAGATGTGATATTTAATGATACAATATCCATTCGTGGAGTCATGACACTGGCAGCGGTGAGGTTTCCGAACGTAACAATTCCTTGTAAGATATCCTTATCTTCTTCAATATTGTCGGAGGTTAATTCTAATGCTTGAGATAAAACATCAATTGATAAGTTGTTGCTACTTTTATGTTTACTAATCCTTTTGTTTACTATGGATGTAGATTTTACAAGCATTATATTAAAAGGCTTAAGTATGGTTTTGAAATTTTTTAATGGACCAGCTGCAAATCTGCAAAGAGAAAGACTATGTTGTTGCGCATAGATTTTAGGCATTATTTCGCTCAATAATAATATGATAAATGTAATTATTACTGATTCGAATATAAAACCAATAATGGGGTTTGCAAAGGAAAATAATTTATTAATGAAGAATGATGATAATACTATTATCGATACATTTACTAAGTTATTGGATATCAAAATTGTTGATAATAAGTAATCAGGTTCGGATAAAAGAGTTTTTATTAATTTATCTTTATCCGAATCATCGTTCATTTTATTAAAATCATTTGGGGATAACGAAAAAAATGCAACCTCCGAGGATGATACAAAGGCTGATATTGACAATAAAATCAGTAAAATAAAGAATATTACTATATTATTTACATCAAATGGTAATAAAGTAATTACGGATAATAAAGGAACAGAATCCAAGGCTTTTTAATTTAGTGAAACAATGCGAGATCGTAGTCTCATATATCACTGCAAAATTACAGATTATTTGTTGAATAACAAAATTTTTGTCTAATTTTTCTGTTGTAATAATTGTTTGGTTTCGATGGTTTTATTTTTTTATTATCTATTCTTTTGTGTATGACAATTTTATTGTATTGTGTTTTAATAATTGTGTTTTCAACTATTTTTTGTACCTTTGGGTTGCGTATCGTTTAATGTAAAAATAATGATTTTGTGATGAAACCAATTTTTTTGATTGGATATATGGGTGCCGGTAAAACAACACTTGCACGTCAACTATCTGCATTATATGGCATCCCTTATATTGATTTGGATCAAGAAATTGAAAAGATTATTGGCATCAGTATTTCCGATTATTTTATTTCTTCTGGTGAAAGTAACTTTCGTATGTTGGAACATCAAACGTTATTGAATATTGCATGTAGACAAGATATTATTATTTCTACCGGTGGCGGTACTCCATGTTTTTTTGATAATATGGATATTATGAATGTTTCAGGTACTACCGTATATTTAAAAAGAGATGTGGATTATTTGTATGATATTCTTGTTGATGATAAAAGTCGCCCTTTAATATGTAATTTAAATAAAGAGGAAATTAAGACTTTTATTATAGATACTTTGAATTTTAGAGAGCGATATTATAATCAATCTAAAATTATTATTGATAGTAAAGATTTTTCAGCTAAAAATATTAAATGTATTATAGATAAGGAATTATTATGAATACTTATGAAAGTAAACAAAAGCAATTATTTGTATCTCAGATAGAAGCGTATAATAAATTGTCGGATTTAAAAAATATAGAACCTTACGTTTCTGCTATTAAACAACAATTTCAAGATAAAATTCAGGATATTAGCATTGATTCGAATTATATTTCTTTAAGTGTAGAGAATATTAATGTCGTTTTCAAAATTATTGATAGGGAAGAATATAAAACTATCAAATTCGCGGTTGATAATATTCCTCTTTCTGCAAATATGTGGATTCAATTAAAAGAAATTTCAGAAATGGAAACCAGAATGAAATTGACTATTAAAGCAGATATCCCTTTTTTTTTAAAACCAATGGTTGGAGATAAATTAGAAAAGGGTATAGACGAAATAGCCAATGCTATTGCATTGGCTATCAATAAAAAATAGAGGATTTATTTCTTCTGTTTTATCTTAGTCGGTAATAAGATTGGACCATTGCTTCATCTTTACCTATGGCTCTTACTGCCAAATAGGTAAGGATTATAGATATGAGGGGTAATATTATTGGCCAATTGTAAGAAAAAGTACCTTCAATATTGTTTTTAATAATAAAAAATACTATCCAAATAAATAAACCATAATAGCCCACCATCAATATCATATTAAATATTGATAGTCTTATTTGAGCTATTCTATGTCTGAACAATGGTATTGTAAGTATAGTTATTAAGGGTATTATTACATTTAGAATGCTTAATAGTGTAGTTGAGAATTGAAACAATGCGTTATTATCATTTAAAGATCTAAATCCTAAAAATGATAAAGAATAGTCAATGCCTTCATTTGATACTACATTGATTGTTGGATAAAAAAACATTAATCCCATTAAAATTATTACAATGGATAAATAGAGTGTTTGAATACGTTGTATCATGGTAATTATTTTTTTGATAAGAAAGAGAATAGACCTCTCTTTGGTTGTTTATTTTCATTATGAGAGTTATCTGATGTGTCTCCAAATTTAATCATTCTATAAATTAACCCCCAATCAGGTATACCACCTAAATTTCGGTCATCGATATAGATATCTGCTACTATTTTTCTGGAAATACCGGGTTCTAGTGTTTCTTCAGGAAAATTTTTGTTTACTGCGTAAAATTCCAATCCCTTATTTTTACAATATTCAACGGCTTCATCTAATAATGTTCCTTCACGAACAGTCCATAATATTAACATATGATGATCTTCATATTGAAGTTTCTTTAATACATCAATAGCGAATGGAATAGGCTTACCTATTTTTGGATATTCGTGTTCTACTATTGTTCCGTCAAAATCTACAGCTATTGTCATTTAGTGATGATTTTAAATTAAAATTATATTAGTTATCTTCAGTAGAAGTGTCTTGATTCTCCGTTTCATTATATGATAAGTCTGCATCAATGCGTTTACCATTAGGCTTACATATAATGAGAATTATTGCCGAAATACCGGCTAACCATATGAGTGTTTTTTCAACTAATAAATAATAGCCTATAATACTAATATTTAAACCTATTGCGTTTAATATCAACCTTATAGTCCCATATATCTTGTAGTAATGCTCTCTGCTACCATCGTCCGGTAAAGAAAGTATACCCTTTTTCTTTTTGTTGAATAAAAACATGGAAAGTGGGATTGACACTATTACATACATTATAATTAAGGAATGTATTATTGTTGCGCTGTCGCCTTGTATAGTGTAGTTATTCAAATAAAAATACTTGTAAGACAACATCGTTACTAATATTGTAACGATTAATATTAAATAATAAATAATTGTAAGAAAGTGCTTTGGGTGTTGCATATTGATATTATGAATGATAATTAATTCGATTTTTTATTGACCTACCTAATGTAATTTCATCGGCATACTCAAGATTGTCGCCTATTGCTACTCCTCGAGCTATTGTAGTTATCTTAATGTTGAAATCCGCTAATTTACGATATAGATAAAAACAAGTGGTATCTCCTTCTACATTTGGACTAAGTGCTAATATTATCTCTTCTATTTCTTCTTTTTGCACTCTATCAATCAAAGATGAGATTTCCAAATCAGATGGTGATATACCATTAATTGGCGATATTAATCCTCCGAGTACATGATAAACACCATCGTATTGTGCAGTATTTTCTATTAGCATTACCTCTTTTATGGTTTCTACTACACATATTGTGTGATGGTCTCGTTTTGAATTATTACATATTTCGCATATTGGTTTGTCTGATATATTGTGGCATTTAGTGCAATACTGTATGTTGGAAATCAAATTGTTAATATTGTCAATAAATTGATTGGATGTTTTATTGTCTTGCTTTAATAGAAATAACGCATATTTGAGCGCAGTTTTTCTACCTACACCCGGTAAAGATGCAAGGGATTGTACTGCATTTTCAAGTATTTGAGATGGTAATTCTTGAATCATATTTTGTGCGTTTTATTTCTTTGCAAAGATACAAAAAATGTTCGATATATTCTTTTTTTCTATTATTAGTTTTAGTAAATTCGTTTTTTATTGTACCTTTGCAGAAATTTTTAAAATTGAATGAATCGATGAATTTTGTTGAAGAATTGAAATGGAGAGGAATGCTCCAAGATATTATGCCCGGCACTGAGGACCAATTAAAAAAAGAGATGACAGTTGCTTATGTCGGTATTGATCCTACTGCAGATTCTTTACATATAGGGCATTTGTGTGGAATTATGATGTTACGTCATTTTCAGCGTTGTGGTCATAAACCAATTGCTCTTGTCGGTGGTGCTACAGGTATGATAGGAGACCCATCCGGAAAATCGGCCGAAAGAAATTTGCTTGATGAAGCTACTTTACAGCATAATCTTGAATGTATAAAAAAACAATTGGAGAAATTCTTGGATTTTAATTCTGATGCCGTAAATGCAGCTACTTTAGTAAATAATTACGATTGGATGAAAGATTTTACTTTCTTGGATTTTGCTCGTAAAGTTGGTAAGTTGATTACCGTTAATTATATGATGGCTAAAGATTCTGTGAAAAAAAGATTCAATGGCGAATATAACGAAGGTATGTCGTTTACAGAATTCACTTATCAACTTATCCAAGGTTATGATTTTGTATATTTGAATAAGAATTATAATTGTAAAATGCAAATGGGTGGTAGTGACCAATGGGGAAATATTACTACCGGAACGGAATTGATACGTAGAATGGGCGGTGGAGATGCCTATGCTCTTACTTGCCCTTTAATTACAAAAGCAGACGGCACTAAATTCGGTAAAACCGAGTCAGGAAATATTTGGTTAGATCGCAGATATACATCTCCTTATAAGTTTTATCAGTTTTGGCTTAATGTTTCTGATGTTGATGCTCAACGTTATATAAAGATATTTACTAATATCGAACAAGATGAATGTAATTTGTTAATTGAAGAACATAATAAAGCTCCACATTTGAGATTGCTTCAAAAACGCTTGGCTAAAGACGTTACTATTATGGTTCATTCAGAAGAGGATTATAATAAATCTGTAGAGGCTTCGAATATTCTTTTTGGTAATTCTACAGCAGAACAACTTCACAATCTTGATGAAACAACATTACTCGATGTGTTTGATGGTGTTCCTAGAGTGGAAATTGATAGAGAAGCTATTATCTCCGGTGTTGGTCTTATTCCTTTTTTGAGTGATATTACAAATATTCTTCCTTCAAAAGGGGAAGCTAGAAAATTGATTCAATCCGGTGGTGTAGCTGTCAATAAGGTGAAAATAAATGATATTAATTATTCAATTTCATCATCAGATTTATTGAATGATAAATATATTCTATTACAAAAAGGAAAAAGAAATTATTATTTAGCGATAGTAAAGTAAAAATATTTACACATATATAAGCCAAAGGAGATAAATTGATTTTTATCTCCTTTTTATTTTAAAAGCCCTAAAAGAAAAATTACTATTCTTCTTTTAGGGCTTGATTTGTAATAATTTAAGATAGATAATTATTAATCTTCTAATTTGTGAATTACAAGACCTGAACGTAATTTAGGTTCAAACCATGTAGTTTTAGGAGGCATAATGTTACCGGTATCAGCAATATCAATAATTTGTTGCATTGTAACAGGATATAATGCAAGAGCCATTTTCATTTCACCGGAATCTACTCTTCTTTGTAATTCTTCAAGACCGCGAATACCACCTACAAAGTCTATACGTTTATCAGAGCGTAAGTCTTTTATTCCAAGAATTTCATCAAGAATAAGGTTAGAAGAGATGGTTACATCCAATACGCCAATTGGATCATTGTCGTTATATGTGCCAGGTTTTGCAGTTAATGAATACCATTTTCCACCAACATACAATCCGAAATTATGTAATTTATTAGGTTTGTAAATTGCGGTACCATTGTCTACAACATCAAAGTTTTTGGCAATTTTCTCTAGGAATTGCTCTACTGTATTTCCGTTCAAATCTTTTACAACGCGATTGTAATCGATAATATTTAATTGATTGTCAGGGAAACAAACAGCTAAGAAGTAGTTGTATTCTTCGTCACCTTTATGGTTTGGATTATTGCGACGTTTTTCATCACCTACAAGAGCAGCAGCAGCAGAACGATGGTGACCATCAGCAATGTAGAATGCTTTTAAGCCTTTAAATAGTTCTGTAATACGAGCAATAGTTTTGTCATCATCAATTACCCAGAAGTGATGTCCGAAACCATCAGGAGCTACGAAATCATATTCAGCAGGTTGTTTTACAACATTAGCTACAATTTCGTCAATCTCGTCGATATGAGGATATGCAAAGAATACAGGTTCGATATTGGCATTGTTTATGCGAACATGTTTCATACGGTCTTCTTCTTTGTCGCGACGAGTAAGTTCGTGTTTCTTAATATTACCTTTCATGTAGTCGTCTACATATGCACCAACACAAAGTCCATATTGTGTTTTGCCATTCATGGTTTGGGCATATACATAGTAGCACTCTTTTTTGTCTTGAACAAGCCATCCTTTTTCTTGGAACATTTTGAAGTTCTCAACGGCTTTTTGATATACTTTTGGATCATGCTCGTCAGTACCAACAGGGAAATCAATTTCCGGTTTGATGATGTGGTAAAGTGATTTTTCATTACCTTCTGCTTCTTTACGAGCTTCATCAGAGTTTAATACGTCGTAAGGACGTGATGCTACTTGTTCTACTAATTCTTTTGGTGGACGTACACCTTTAAATGGTTTAATAATAGCCATAGTTTTTTAAGTATTTATGATTTAATGTTATTAATTACCTAAGTCGGATATAAATTTGATGCGAACTAATCTTATCTCTTCTTCCAAATAGTCACTATCTTCTAAATCTTTAATAGCAGTGCTTAAATCCTCTGTTTGAGAATTTCTAAAATAGTCGAAAATGTCATTAACGGTATCTTCATCCATTACTTCTTCTAAGAAATAATCAATGTTCACTTTTGTTCCTGAATTGACAATAGCTTCGATTTCATCGAGGAGTTCTCCAAATTCTATTCCTTTGGATTCTGCTAAATCGTCTAAAGCTACTTTTCTATCTATTGCTTGAATAATAGATATTTTCAATTTTGATTTATTAGCTATTGTGCGAACGCGTAAATCTTCAGGCCGTTCAATGTCATTCTCTTCTACATGTCGCCTAATAAGAGCCACAAAATCAGCGCCGAATTTTGATGCTTTTCCTACTCCTACACCCGGAATATTTGTCAATTCATCAATATTGATAGGGTAGGTGGTGGCCATTGCTTCTAATGATTGGTCTTGAAAAATAACATAAGGAGGAATGTCATTCTGCTTTGCAATTTGCTTTCTCAAGTCTTTTAACATAGAGAATAATACAGGGTCTACAGCTCCGGCACCACCGGATAATTGAGGTGTAGCTTCTACTTCTTCTGCAAAATCATTGTCTTTTGATACTTTAAAAGAAACCGGATTGTTTAAAAATTTCTTTCCGGCAGCTGTTACTTTTAGTACGCCGTAATTCTCTATCTCCTTATCTATGTATTTGTTTATTAAAGCTTGACGAATAACTGCCGGTAATAATTGCTTTTCTTCGTTTGAAATCGAATTGAAAGATTCTAATTCAGTAAAGTTATAAGTTTTAATATCATCACTTTCATTGCCGGAAAGTATATCTATTATCATTTCTGCTTTAAATTTCTCTTTTGTTGCAATAATCGTTTCAATTACTGCACATAATAAATCTTTAGCTTCCACTTGTTTTTTCGGGTTTAAACAGTTGTCACAATTTTCACAGTTATCTTTATCGTAATTTTCTCCAAAATAATGTAAGAGATGTCGTCTTCGGCACATTGACGACTCAGCATATGCTGCAGTTTCCGCTAATAATTGCTTTCCAATTTCCATCTCATTAATACTCTTACCTTGAGTGAATTTTTCTAATTTATCTAAATCTTTTTTGTTATAAAATGCAATACATTTCCCTTCCCCTCCATCTCTACCGGCTCTTCCGGTTTCTTGATAATATCCTTCCAGAGATTTTGGTATATCATAATGTATAACAAATCTTACATCGGGCTTGTCTATGCCCATACCGAATGCAATAGTAGCAACTATTACATCAATGTCTTCCATCAAAAATTTGTCTTGATTTTCATTCCTTTGATTTGAATCCATCCCGGCATGATATGGTAATGCCGAAATTCCGTTTAATCGAAGTGTTTCTGCCAAATCTTCCACTTTCTTTCGACTTAAACAATATATAATGCCTGATTTCCCATGATTTTGTTTTATGAACTTGATAATGTCCTTTTCAACATTTTCTGTTTTTGGACGTACTTCATAATACAAATTTTCACGATTAAAGGATGATTTAAATAGTTTTGCGTTAGACATACCAAGGTTTTTCTGTATGTCGTGCTGCACTTTTGGAGTTGCTGTCGCTGTTAATGCTATTACAGGGGCTACTCCGATATCGTCAATAATCTTTCTGATATTTCTATATTCAGGTCGAAAATCATGCCCCCATTCAGATATACAATGTGCTTCATCTATAGCATAGAAAGATATTTTTACCGAACGTAAAAATTCTTTGTATTCCTCTTTTGTTAGTGATTCCGGAGCTACATATAATATCTTGGTTTTATTATTTCTAATGTCTTCCTTTACGCTGTCAATAGCTGCTCTTGTTAATGATGAATTCAAAAAATGAGCAATGGAATCGTTGTTGGCAATTCTTCTCATTGCATCTACTTGGTTTTTCATTAACGCTATTAAAGGGGAAATAACAATTGCCGTTCCATCCAATATCATTGCTGGCAATTGATAACATAAGGATTTTCCACCCCCTGTTGGCATCAGCACAAAAGTATCGTTACCATCCAATATGTTTTGTATAATGGCTTCTTGATTGCCTTTGAATGTGTCAAATCCAAAGTATGTCTTCAGTGCATGACTTAAATTTTGCTTACTTACCATTGGGGTTGTATTTCTTTATTTGTTAATGAATTCTTTAAAAAAAATAACTTTATGAACCATCTATTAATAGGTTATATTGTTATATCTTAGTCAAATATGATATCTAATTGCATACTCTCTTTTGTAAGACAAATTTATATCATTTTTCTCGTTTGCGCCAAATATTTTTAATAAATTATTTAATTAAAAAATTTATATTGATAACTTCTTGTATTTTAGTGTGTTATAGATATTCTTTAAAAAATAAATCTATTTGTTGCTGTAAAAATAGAGATTTTGGTTTTAATTTTTAATAGGAAAATAATTTATTTGTTTCATGTTTTTGCCGTTTTATAAAAATGCACTACCTTTGCAATAATATGAAGAGAATATTTTTTACCATTATATATATATGTTTTGCGATTAGTTTATGTGCTCAATTTCTGAATATTCCTACATCTAAAAGTAAAAAAGACTCTTTGTCTAATAATATTAAGGTGTGGAATGTAGATGAAATTTTCGGTGTTGCTGATACAATAGTAGTTGATACTTTGGTTACCAGTTATCAAGATAACCAACCTATCAATAATTATTCTATTGCTCCGTCGTGGAATGGAAACTTGGGCTCATTAGTTCAATCAAAAATTTTTTTTGATAGAAATAAGAATATGTATGACGATATGTTTGCCGAATCATATTCTCCTTACACTATTCTTCCTAATAAAGTTGCTTATTATGATACTAAAATGCCATTCTCTCAATTGGTATATCGTACAGCCCTTCCAACATATAGAGAAGAAGACTATTTGAAAGTATTACTGACATTAAATGCCAATAAACATTTAAATATCGGAGGTCTATGTAATTTTATTTATGGGCGAGGACAATATCAAAACCAATCAAGCCAAATGGTAAATGGTGGCTTTTGGACTTCATATACCGGGAAAAAATATGAATTTGTAGCTTCTGTGATGTTTAATTCATATAAAAACCTGGAGAATGGTGGTGTTGCTAATTACGATTATATTCTTGATCCTGTATCTTCTCTTGGAGTCAAAAGCATTAATGCTTATAATATTCCTGTTAATTTTAAATGTGCACAAACTCGATATAGAAATTTTTCATATTTTTTTACACACAGATATAACATAGGTAAAGTGATGGACGTTGTTGTTAATAAAGATTCTGTGGTGAAAAAATTTCAACCGATTATTATTTTATCTCATACTTTTAAAGCTTCCGATGTGAGAAGGAAATATCTTGAAACAGATTCAATAACCGGTGATTTTTATGTAAATAATTATTATTCAGGAAAATATACAGATGATTCTGTTTCTTATTTTTCAATAAGTAATATTTTTGCAGTTACTTTAGATGAAAAATTTAATCGTATTCTCAGATTTGGTTTTAGGGCTTTTGTTGAATATGATGTTAGACATTATGGAATGGCTTTTGATACCCTAATTTTTGAAAATAAATATACTCATAATATTAGAATAGGAGCAGACTTATATAAAAAAGAGGGTAAATATTTTAAGTATGATTTTGGTGGAAAATTGTTTCTTTTAGGACCATATATCGGGGATTTTGATGTATATGGCAATTTAAAGGGGCATTTCTTTATTAAAAAAGAGCCTTTTGATATTTTGGCAAGAGCTTCCTTTTATAGATATACACCTTATCATTGGTATCAGAATTATAATAGTAATCATTTTAAATGGAATAATGATTTCAGTCATCCATTAGCTTTAGATATTGAAGGTCGTTTTTCTGTTCCGAAACGTGATATTTCTATTGGAGTTAATTTTAGAAATATTACAAATTATCTGTTTTTAAATAAAGAATGTGTTCCGGAGCAATATGATGGAAATGTTCAAGTATTGGCTGTAGATTTGACGGCTAATTTGAAATTTTGGAGATTTCATTTAGATACAAAAGCGGTTTATCAGCTGACTTCAAATAAAAATATTTTGCCTTTACCTGATTTCGCTGTTTATTCCAATTTTTATTATATGGATAAATTTTTTAAAGTACTTACAGTGCAAATCGGAGTTGATATCAGATATCATACTGCATATTACGCAAATGCTTATATGCCTGCATTAGGTCAATATTATATTCAAGATAAATTGTTGATAGGAAACTATCCTCAAATGAATGTTTACGCTAATTTCCATCTGAAAACCATGCGATTTTTTGTTCAATATTATCATTGGAATAAAGGATTATTTGGAGGTAATAATTATTTCTCATCCCCTGGATATCCTATTAACCCTGGAACGTTTCAATTTGGTCTCTCATGGAACTTCTGGAATTGAATTATTATATGTTTGGTATGAAAAAGTATTATAAAGTATTAGTTTTATTATCTATCATTGTAATCATAGTTATTGTTGTTATTATTTTTCTTAATACCGATAGAAATTGGAAAGATATAGAGAATAGTAAACAAATTAAAGTTGTAACTACATATTCTCCAATCAACTATTATGTGAATACTGAAGGAGATATTGATGGTTATAATTATACTATTTTGAAAATGTTTGCAGATTCTTTAGGATATTCTTTAGAAGTTACTGTAGAAAATAATTTGGAAAGTTGTATGACTCTGCTAAAGAAAGGAGATTTTGATATTTTGTTAAATTTATTTCCTGTAACATTAGAGAGCAAATCCGTTACAAGTTTTTCAACCCCATTATTATCATCCCATTTAGCTTTAGTGCAATTAAAATCCAGATATATTAATGATAAAACTTGTTATATTTCAGATTTGTATCAGTTGAATGGAAAGAAAATTTATGTAGAAAAGGGTAGTTTTAATACTTTAGTATTAAAGAATTTACGATCTGAATTAGGTATAGATTATGAAATTTTGGAAATTGATGATGCAAATTTGGAAATGTTATGCGGAATGATAATTCAAGATGAAATAAACTATGTTGCAATAGATAAATTTTCAGAAAAATCTATTATTTCAGATTTTCCACTTCTCGATGCCACTATAGAATTAGGAATAGAACAACCATTCGCTTGGCCCGTCAACGACAAAACTTTTAAAGAAAAATTAGATAGTTTTATCATTGCAAATAGTAATTCTGAATGGTTTATTCGACTGAACAAAGAATACTTACAATGACTATAAGTTATTTTTCCTTCCAATACAATATTTTATTAGCGTTCCTAATGCGGCTATTATTATTAAATAATAAGAGTCGTCTAAAGGAACATAGTTTACTTCCGGAATAACATCAGGGTCTATAGGAAATCCATTATTAAAAGTTGTATTCTCTTCGGAAAATGGATTTTGAATTACACCTTGAGTATAGTACCCATACGTCATAGTAGTATTGTTGTTTCCGTAGTAAATGCCACAATCCGGGAAAGGATTATCAACACCAAAGTCCATATTGTGGTGGTATTGAATTGATTTTTTTCTGTATTTTTGTAGTTGTATTAAATCATTATCGTTTGCAATAAATATAGGATTCATCCTATTATTGTGGGGATTATATAAATAATCGGGATTTTCTATAAGAATGTCTTCAGATGGTAATCTGCTGATAGATACACTACTAGCACTACCACAGAACGTGAAACTAATTATTAAACAAAACAATAGTAAAGAGATTTGATACTTAATCATAATGTGTATTTTAAGTTTTATGCAAAGTTAATGCTTTTTTTTGAATTATTCTATCTATTCGCTATGTTGTTATAAAAAAAAAATATTACCTTTGTGGTGAAAATAAAAAACGAAAATTATGGATAATAATCAATTGTTGCAACTTGTTACCAATAAGGCAGAAAGTTGGTTAAATGGGAATTATGATGAAGCTTCTAAAGCAGAAGTAAAACGCATGCTTAATTTAGAGGATAAAACAGAACTTATTGAAGCATTCTATAAAGATTTGGAATTTGGAACCGGAGGCCTTCGTGGAATAATGGGTGTAGGGTCTAATAGAATGAATATTTATACTGTAGGTGCTGCTACTCAAGGTTTAAGTAATTACTTAAAAAGGGAATTCTGTAACCAACAAATTAGTGTAGTTGTAGGCCATGATTGTCGTAATAACAGTAGATTATTTGCAGAAACGGCAGCAAATATTTTTTCTGCAAATGGAATTAAGGTCTATTTATTTGAAAGTTTACGGCCTACACCGGAAATATCATTTGCTATTAGGCATCTTAATTGTCAAAGTGGAGTGATAGTTACTGCTTCCCATAATCCAAAAGAATACAATGGTTATAAAGCATATTGGAGTGATGGTGCCCAAATTATTGCTCCTCATGATATGATTATCATTTCTGAGGTTGAAAAAATTAAGTCACCGGATGATATCAAATTCGTTGGAAATAAAGATTTAATTGAAATAATAGGAGAAAATGTAGATAAAGATTATTTGGAAAAAGTAAAAACAATATTCTTGTCTCCAGATAGTATTAAACGTCATAAAAATTTAAAAATAGTATATACACCTATTCATGGCACCGGAATAAAATTAATTCCGCGTTGCTTACGTGAGATAGGTTTTGAAAATGTATCTTTAGTAGAAGAACAAACCGTAATCAGTGGTGATTTCCCAACCGTAATTTCTCCTAATCCGGAAGAACCGGCTGCATTGGATTTGGCTATAAAAAAAGCAAAAGAAATTGATGCAGATATCGTTATGGCTTCCGATCCTGATGCAGATAGAATGGGTATTGCAGTAAAAAATAATGAAGGAGAGTGGATTTTGATTAATGGAAATCAAACATGTATAATGTTTACTTACTATATTCTGCGTCGTCGTTCCGAATTAGGATTATTAAAAGGCAAAGAATTTATGGTAAAAACAATTGTTACTTCAGAGTTAATAAAAGACATTTGTAATAAATATAATACACAACTAATAGATTGTTATACGGGCTTTAAGTGGATTGCCAGTGAAGTTAGAAATTTAGAAGGAAAAAAACAATACATTGGTGGTGGAGAAGAGAGTTATGGATACATGCCTGCTGATTTTATTAGAGATAAAGATGCTGTATGTTCTTGTGCTTTAATGGCTGAAATTGCCGCTTGGGCTCTCGATAACGGAATGTCTATTTATCAATTGCTTCAAAATATATATTTAGAATTTGGATTCAGTAAAGAAAAAGGTGTTTCTATAGTGAAAAAAGGAAAATCAGGAGCAGATGAAATTCAAGCTATGATGAAGAATTTTAGATCAAATCCTCCTATTGAAATCGCCGGTTCTAAGGTTTGTAAAATTAAGGATTATGACCTTTTGATAGAAAGAAATATCCAAACAGGTGACCTGTTTAAATTGGACGAATTCTCAACTACTTCAAATGTTCTCCAATATTTTACTGAAGATGGTACAAAAGTATCTGTTCGTCCTTCCGGTACAGAACCAAAAATAAAATTTTATATTGAGGTTAGAGAGCAAATGCATTCTATTAATGATTATGATGATTGTGATAGAAAAGCAATGGAAAAAATTAGCAAAGTGAAAGAATCTTTGTCTATATAAACGTTGTTGAATTTGAAATTTTTCATATCTTTGCATCTGTAAATATAGAATAATAAGATTTATCGCACTGTTTAAGAGATTGGAAAATTCTACATTTTAATTATTTATTACTAAGGCAAATGCTATTTTAATGGCGGGCTGCGCCTTTATAGGTAACTAATCTTAGTCGGCAGATTACAAAGAAGTAGCATACCTTAAATCCTGTTTTTTATAGGAATTTTTCTCAATAATTGCAGTGCGATTTAATATAAGTGGTGCTTTTTTATAGAGTACCACTTTTTTTATTATATAATTGTAATTCTATTATTATCGTGTGATAATAATGAGCTTTATTTTTTCGTTTAATAATTATATTGTGGTTACCAATTATTTCCGTATATACCGAATTAGATTATTTTCGTGGTACAAATATTATACTATCGCTATTTTTTCGGAATAATTTGAGTTGTAAGGATTTTTTTCTAAAAATATTTAGATTATATTCGAAAAAAAATTGTAACTTTGCGTCGGTAAAAAATAATCAGTGTAATTGGTATTAAGTTGCACTGTGCTAAATATTTAAGGTAATTCTAGTATAATATTTTGGATATGAAAATTAATCCATTACAAATTGAAAGGTATAAATATCAACCTAAATTGCCGGCTTCTCTTATAGAAGGGGTGGAAATGATAGAAGGAGATAAAACCAATTCTGTTGCTGATCAATCTGAAATTGAAAAATTATTCCCTAATACTTATGGAATGCCAATAATCAGATTTGAAAAGGGGAGTGATAAGTTTTATCAAGAAATAAATGTGGGTGTAATATTGTCGGGAGGTCAAGCTCCCGGTGGTCACAATGTAATATGTGGGCTCTTTGACGGATTGAAAAAATTAAATCCAAAAAATAGATTGTATGGCTTTTTGGGTGGACCGAGTGGTTTGGTAGATCACAAATATATAGAGCTAACAGAAGAGATTGTTAACGAATATCGAAATACCGGTGGCTTTGATATAATAGGTTCCGGCCGTACAAAATTAGAAGAGAAACGCCAGTTTGATAGTGGTATTCAAATATGTAAAGCTCTTGATATCAAAGCTATTGTGATTATAGGTGGAGATGATTCCAATACTAATGCATGCGTGTTGGCAGAATACTACCTTCAAAAAAAATGTGGAATACAAGTTATTGGGTGTCCTAAAACCATAGATGGAGATCTTAAAAATGATATGATTGAGACTTCTTTTGGCTTTGATACGGCTTGTAAGGTCTATTCAGAATTGATAGGTAATATTCAACGAGATGCCAATTCAGCTAAAAAATACTGGCATTTTATTCGTTTGATGGGTAGGTCGGCATCTCATATTACTTTAGAGTGTGCTCTACAAACTCAACCAAATATTTGTATTATCAGTGAAGAAGTAGAAGCTAAAAATTATACAGTTAGTGATATTGTGGATAGAATAGTGGAAGTGATTGTAAGAAGAGCTGATCACGGTTTGAATTTCGGTACTATTCTCATTCCTGAAGGGTTGATAGAGTTTATCCCTGCAATGAAAAAACTAATTGGTGAATTGAATGACTTGCTCGCAGATAATGAAGAATTTAATAGGTTGGATTCGGATAAAGAAAAAAGAGAATACGTTTTAAGTAAACTCAATGAAGAAAGTAGAAATGTTTATTCCGAACTTCCTATTAGAATAGCACAACAATTAACTCTTGATAGAGACCCTCATGGTAATGTTCAGGTTTCTCTTATCGAAACAGAAAAGATGTTGATTGAGATGTGTGCAAAAAAATTAGCATTCCTTAAAGAAAAAGGTATATATAAAGGAAAATTCGGTACTATTAATCACTTCTTTGGTTATGAAGGTAGATGCTCAATGCCTTCTAATTTTGATGCTGATTATTGTTATTCTTTAGGATATACTTCATCAGTGCTAATTTCTGAAGGAAAAACAGGATATATGGCAAGTGTAAGGAATTTGACAGCCCCAGCAAAAGAGTGGATTGCCGGCGGAGTTCCTATCACAATGATGATGAATATGGAACGTAGAAATGGAGAAATGAAACCGGTAATCCAAAAAGCACTAGTAAACTTGAATGGAGCTCCATTTAAATATTTTGAAGCACATAGAGAAGCTTGGGCAGATTCTCATAATTCATACATATATCCGGGGCCAATTCAATATTTCGGACCTTCATATGTTTGTGATCGACCAACATGTACTTTGTTGTTGGAACACGGAAAAGATTTAGATTCTGAATAGGATTTACTTTTCTATTTGGCGTATATAATGTAACTTTGCATTTAGATTTAAATATGAAATATAAAGCATTAATATTAATTGTATATTCTCTTTTATTCGTTTCTTGTAGTGAATATGTAAAGCTTCAGAAATCTACAGATCCTGAAACAAAATTTATTGCAGGAAAGAATTTCTTTATGGAGAAGAAGTATACAAAAAGTATTACCATGTTTGAATCTGTTATTCACTATTACAGAGGTACACCTCAAGCGGAAGAGGTAATGTATTTTATTGCAGAATCGTATTTAGGTCAAAAAAACTATTATTCAGCAAGTGAGTATTATAATGCTTACATAAGAAATTTTCCAAGAGGAAAATTTTCTCAAGATGTAACATACAAAATTGCATACTGCTATTATAAAGATTCTCCTGATGCCAGATTGGATCAAACCACTACCGAAAATGCAATCCAAGCATTAAGAGAGTATATCGAGATTTATCCAAATACCGATAAAGTTTCCGAATGTAGAACTATGTTGTCGGAGATGGAAGATAAACTCGCTTATAAAGGTTATTTAAATGCAAAACTATATTATAATTTAGGATTGTATGGCGGAAATAATTATAGAGCTGTTATAGTGACTGCCGAAAATACTCTTCGTGAGTATCCGGATTCTAAATATAAAGATGATATCATGTTTATTATCTTGCAATCTAAATCCAAAGAAGCATCTCTATCTGTTGCAGAAAAAAAAGTCGAGCGCTTTAGCGAAGTTATCGATGAATACTATAGATATGTAAATGAATTTGCTGATGGTAGACATATTAAAGAGGCAAATCGAATATATAAAGAAGCAAAACAAATAGTAAAATAATTATATTATGGGTTCTAAAAAAAATATCGTTCCAACTAATACTATTACACGTGATATGAACGCTCTTTGTGAGCCGGTAGGTAATGTATATGAAACAGTGCGTATAATTGCAAAACGTGCTAATCAGATTAGTGTTGAAGTGAAACATGAACTTGATAAAAAACTTGCTGATTTTTCATCCTCTAATGATAATTTGGAAGAGGTATTTGAAAATCGTGAGCAAATAGAGATTTCCAGATATTATGAACAGCTTCCTAAACCAACGTTAAGAGCAATTCATGAATTCGAAAATGGGGAAATCTATTGGAAAAATCCTATTAAAGATAGAGATTGATTTTTTTCTAATATTATAGAAATTAAGGAGTATTAGTTACATAGATAACTATTACTCCTATTTGTGTTTTTATGCATATCTACGAAAATAACAAATTTTATAATATTTTATTACGCTATATGAACAACACTATTTCAAGTGCATATAGCGAAATAAGTATTGTAGGAAAAGAAAATATTCCTACTGATGGAGCTGTTATATTTGCTCCAAACCATACAAATGCCTTAATGGATGCATTATCAGTTCTTATTATCTCGCATAAACCTACAGTTTTTGTAGCAAGAGCTGATATGTTTAAAAATCCTACTTTGGCAAAACTATTTAATTTCTTCAAAATTATGCCTATAATGAGATTACGAGATGGGCGTGAAAACATGAAGAAAAATGAAGAAATTATTGAAGAAGCTGCTGTTGTATTAGAGCATAAAGTGCCTTTTTGTATTTTTTGTGAGGGTACTCATAGAATGAAGCATAGTATGCTTCCTATTGTAAAAGGTATTTTTCGTATTGCTATTGAGGCAGAAAGTAAACTAAATGGAAAAATGCCACTTTACATTGTGCCTATCGGTATAGAGTATGGAAGTTATGTAAAATATTCTTCTACTTTATCAATAAATATAGGTACTCCTATAAATGTAACAGACTTTGTAAATAATCATAAAGAAGATCCTTATCCAAAATTATTAGTAGAGCTAAAAGAATTGCTTGCTCCAAAAATCTCCGAATTAATTCATTTTGTAAAAGATGATGAAAATTACGACGCCTTAATTGATTTGTCGTATATACGTAATTCATATTATTTGGATGCTTGGAATTTATCCGGAAATCCTTATAATGAAATGCGTGCTAATCGTAAATTTATCGAAGATTTTTATGCTTTAGAGAAAAATAGTACTTATAAAGCAGAACATCTATTAAAATTGGGTAAAGAGTTTTCTTTTCTTCGTAGAAAATTAAATATTGCAGATGAATCTTTGATTTGTCCGGCATCAACATTGAATATTATTTCTTGTATTTTATTATTATTTTTCTTTATCCCTTATTTCGTTTTCTCGGTAATAATTTCTTCCCCTATTACATTGATTTCTCAATTTATTATATATAAAATAGAAGATAAAGCTTTTAATAATTCTATCAGATATGTGTTGTCTATATTATTGACTCCTATAATATTAATAATCTTGGTGCCAATATTATTCAGTGTTACTAAATGGTATATTGCAATATTAATTTTATTATTGTCTATTCCATCTTTTTCTTTTTCTCATAAATATGTTCGTTTATTAAGAATTGTAATTTCTGATATTAAACTTAAGACAAATAAGAGTATCAAAACATTGGTGAAAAGTATTAATGATAATCTGAAATGATGAAATGAATATTAAGAGGTATGTAATTTCTTTATGTATGTCTTTTATAGTGCTTATAGTAAGTGCTGTAAATATTGTTCCTCACCCAATGGAGTATGATGTAAATCCGTATGTACGATTTTATCTTGATGAAAGTACTTCTATTGTGGTGAAAGATAAAGAGTTATATGCAGTAGCCGATGTTGTAGCTAATACTTTGCGCAGAAGTACCGGATATAAATTCCCTATTTTAAAACGAGGAAGAAATTCAATTGTTTTGAGAATAGATAAAACAATAAAAAATAAAGAGGGGTATTATTTAAATATTTCTCCATTTTCGATTGATATCTATGGAGGCTCAAAAGAGGGTGTTTTTTATGGGTTACAATCTTTACTACAATTATTACCGCCGGAAATCGAATCTTCAAAACAAATTGATAGAGTGTGGAGTGTGCCCTGTGCAGTGATTGAAGATGAACCTCGTTTTCAATATCGTGGCGTATTATGCGATCCTTGTCGACATTTTTTACCTATAGATTCTATAAAAAAACAAATTGATTGGATGTCTAAATATAAGTTGAATGTACTTCATTTACATCTTACAGATGATCAATTATGGACTATAGAGATTCGCAAATATCCAAAGTTAACTGAGGTGGGTGCGGTTAGAAAAGAGAGTAATGGATCAGTGCATTCAGGATATTATACCCAAGAGGAACTAAAAGATTTGGTGAAATATGCTGAAAATCGCTGTGTCAAGATATTACCGGAAATAGAAATGCCGGGGCATGTAATGGCTGCTTTAGCCTCTTATCCTTTTCTCGGTTGTAAGGGAGATTCTTATAAAGTAAGAAATTTGTGGGGAGTAGATGAAAATTTATTATGTGTTGGTAATGATTCTATTTTTTCTTTTATTCAAAATGTTCTTGAGGAGGTGACGGAAATATTCCCTTCAGAATATATTCATATAGGCGGTGATGAATGTCCTACTACTATTTGGCATAATTGTAGTAAGTGTCAAAATATTATGAAAATAAATAATTTTTCTTCTGAAAGAGAGTTGTATGGCTATTTCCTTGAAAAAGTGAATAATATAGTTCATCAATTAGGTAGGAAATTAATTTGTTGGGATGATGCAATAGAGGGTAATATTTCTAATGATGCTACAATAATGATTTGGAGAGATGGTAGTAATATTTCGCATATTATTTCTTCATATAAATCTATCCTTACGCCATGGAGTATCTGTTATTTTGATCATTATCAGACAGATAAAAAATGGGAAAAATCAGCGCAAACAGGTTTCACTTCTTTGAAAGAGGTATATGAATGGGAGGTAATTCCTTCAAATTTGCAAAATAAACAAATAAATAATATTTTTGGAATTCAAGCAAATGTATGGGCTGAATACTTATATTCTAATGCTGATAGAGAAAGAATGATGTATCCTCGACTATTGGCATTAGCGGAAAATGCTTGGTCTATAGCTCAAAAAGATTGGAACTATTTTGTACAAAGAGTAGATAGTGCCTACCTTCGTTTTTATTATGGTAATGTAAATGCTCATATACCTAAACCATTCGGTCCGATAGCACAATATATTGAATTTGATAGTGTTGAGACTGTGTTGTTATATAACGAGCTTGATTGGCCTATTTATTATAGATTATTATCCGATAATGTACAAGATAGTGCTTTTGTTAAATATGATACTCCTTTTAATATTAGTAATTCTTCTGTTTTAGAGGCTGTTTCTTTATCACCAAATGGCATTTTTTCTAATCCGATAACAGTTCAATATAAAAAAATAAAACACAATTCAAGACAATTTACCAATAATGCACAAGGGTTGTATAAGTCAAGATATAGGGGAAGTATACAAGATATGTGTATTTTGGATACAATGAAATCAGATTATCCTGAATTGGTTGATTCAATGTATATAAAAATTGAAGATAATTATTCCTCTCCTTGGGTAGATGTGTATCAAGGGTATATTATGATTAATTCGCCCTCACGTTATATATTTACCTCTGATTTAGAGCAAGTTTGGATTAATGGAGTAAAGATTATTGATAATACTTCAGTAATAAAAAGAGGATTGACCAAATTGGCTGTAATGAATTTAAAAGAAGGTCTATATCCAATAAAATTAGTTTATAATAATTGTATTAATGACGGATTTCCGGCTATTTGGAGAAAACCGACGTTGTTTTATAAGAATATATCTCAGGAACATTTTAATATTGTTCCTTCTACTAAATTCTATAGATAATTAATTTATTAATAGTGTATTATATGAAAAAATTGATTTTTACTTTTTTCTTTATTATTGTGAGTAGTTTTGTTTTTGCCAATGATTCTACAAAACTCACTTTTGTGAAGATAGAGACTACCCATGGAAGTATGAAAATCGCTTTATATGATGATGTGCTTTTGCACAAAGAAAACTTTATTAAGTTAGTGGAGAATGGTTTCTATGAAGGAGTATTATTTCACAGAGTAATAAAAGATTTTATGATTCAATGTGGAGATCCATATTCAAAAATTGGTGATCCACAACTTCGTTTAGGAAGTGGTGATTTAGGGTATACTATTAAATCAGAGATTGTTTTTCCAAAATATTATCATAAAAAAGGAGCAATTGCCGCTGCTCGAAGACCGGATCAAGTAAATCCTGATAGAGAATCGAGTGCATGTCAATTTTATATAGTAGAAGGTAAAACTTTTTCTGATGAAGAATTGGATGAAATTGAGTTTAGATTAACTCAAATTCTTAATCTGAATACAAGATTTAAATATACTGACGAGCAACGTTTAATGTATAAAACTTTAGGTGGTACTCCTCATCTTGATGGACAGTATACTGTTTTTGGTGAATTAATAGAAGGATTCGATGTATTGGAAAAAATATCTAATTTACCAACCGATGAGCGAGATCAACCTCTTGAAGAGGTAAAAATTATTAAGATGAAAATAGTAAAACGTTAATTTTATGGCTGTAATATTAGATTATAAAGGAGTTGATATTTGTCAAGAAGAGATAACAGTTCTGAAAGATGTCAATTTTTCTGTAGAGCAAAATCAATTTGTATTCTTATGTGGAAAGGTTGGCTCCGGAAAGAGTTCTCTTCTTAAAACTATGTATGCAGAAATACCTATTAAAGTAGGAGAAGCTCGAATTTTTGATTATGATTTATTGCATTTAAAAAGAAAAGATATTCCGTATTTGAGAAGAAAGATAGGTATTGTTTTTCAAGATTTTCAGCTGTTAAGTGATAGAAGTGTACATGATAATTTGGCTTTTGTTTTGAAAGCTACCGGATGGAAAAATAAAAGGCAAATAGAAGAACAAATTGATTTTGTATTGTCAACTGTTGGCATGGCAAAAAAAGGATATAAATGGCCTCACCAATTATCCGGCGGAGAACAGCAAAGGGTTGTTATTGCCAGAGCATTATTGAATTCTCCTGAATTGATTATTGCCGATGAGCCTACCGGAAATTTAGACCCTATAACCGGTGCGGAATTAATGGATTTATTGCAAGCTATTTCTACAAGTGGTACTGCTGTAATAATGGCTACTCATAATATGCAATTTGTTGATTCTTATCCCGGAGTAAAATATATATGTGAAAATGGACAGTTATTGCTAAGATAATTTATCTTAGCACATTCTGTCTCTATAGTCTTCATAAAAATATTCTTTTAATATTTTTATTTCTCCGGATAATGTCCTTAATGCTATGCTTGGGTGTGTTATACCATTAAACATATTCGTTTTTACATTGGTATAATGGTTCATGTCTTCAAAAACAATTCTATCATTGGGTTGTAATTCTCTTTTGAAATACCATGTACCTACAAAATCTCCGCTTAAGCAACTGTTTCCACCTATTCTATATGCGAAATAGTTGCTTTTTTCGTTCTCTTCTATTTCGTTTTTTGCCCCAATTATGTAAGGTTGGTAAGGCATTTCCAAGCAATCGGGCATATGACAAGCAAAGGATGCATCGATAATAGCTGTTTTTATACCATGGTTGCATACAATATCTTGGATAGTAGTTACTAATACCCCTGTTCGCCATGTATGTGCCGATCCAGGCTCCAAAATAATATGAATATTTGGATGCCTTTGTTTAAAACTTTGTAATACACTTATCAGATGGTCGGTATTATATCCTTCTTTTGTCATTAAGTGACCACCACCCATATTTAACCAAGATATCTGATCTAATTGTTTCTTAAATTTTTCTTCTACTATTTTTAGGGTGTTTTCTAAATTATAGGAATTAGATTCACATAATGTATGGAAATGTAAACCTGTAATTCCTTCCGGTAATTTTTCGGGTAAATCTGTTGAGATGATACCAAATCTTGAGCCGGGGGCACATGGATTATATATTTCTGTAGGAACGTCAGAATACTCCGGATTAATACGTAATCCGCATAATACTCCTTTAGAAATAGCTAATTCTTTATATTTGTTGTATTGGTTTAATGAATTGAAAGTAATATGAGAACTATAATTTAAAATCTCTTCTATTTCCGACTCTTTATATACCGGTGCAAATGTATGAGCTTTTGTTTGTAATTCATAGTATGCTAATTTGGCTTCGAATAAAGAACTTGCTGTTGAATATGGTATATATTCTCGTGTAATGTCAAAGAGTTTCCACATCGAAAACGCTTTAAATGCCATTATTATCTCAGCACCAGATAATCTTGATATTCGCTGAATTAATGATAAATTTTTTCTTAATAAACTTTCTTCAACTACGTAGCACGGAGAAGGTATTAATGTTGTGTTATAATCGAAGGAATCAAATGAATTCATATTATAATAATATTTTAAATGTCTTGTTACTATGTGATGTTATTATTTGAATGAAAAATATATGATTAGTAGGAATTTGGATTTTATATCTGCTAGTGTTATTAATATTTGTGTGTATCATTCTTCCATTTACATCATATACTTTTATTGTGGATTGTAATGGTATATTTTCAATCAAGATGTTATTTTCTGATGAGTATATTATTATATCATCTTTATTTAAATTACAAACAAATGTTTGTGTGTTACCCAAAGTTGTAACTTCTATAATATTAGATGGTTGTGATATGTAAGTACCATGATTTGTATTTATTATTCCTTTTACTTGATAATAGTATGAAGTACTATCTTGTAATGAATAGAATGTTGCAATATTTTGTGCTGAAATAATTGAATCAATATAGATTGTATCGTTATTTCCATATTCAAATTCTATATCATCAATAGATAAATTTCCTTTGTTTTTATGGTATTCTATTTTAATAGAATAAGTGTTATCTAAATTGGAATATTTTATAGTTTGTTTTTGTGTGTTAGAATAGGCAATAGAGTCGATAGTATGTAATGTATTTGTTTCATCTAATGATAAAACTAAGAAATATGATCCGGTTGCACTACTAGGGTATTTATATGTAAATTGAAAATTATTAATCTTATTATTATAAATTGGAGTTTGAATGTATTCCAAGTTATTTTTTAACGCAATAGCGTTGGGACTATTTCCTGAAGAAGAAGTCGATGTATAATTGCCGGATGCATTACCCGTCCAATTATCAGGAAGTGGTTTCCCATTAGAATTTATTGTGTCAAAATTTTCAATTACTTTAGTTATTCCATCTCCTTCAATTTGTAGCAAATCTATTTTATATTTATCAATAAATATTGATTTTTCCCAATTGGCAGAGAATGAATTATTGCTAATATTTGAAGCGGGAAAAGCATCGACTATCTCAATCTCCGGAGTGTAAACAGTGTAAGCATTGTCTGAAGAGAGATTGTTATTGTCTGTTACTTCAACTGTATATGTATGGTTAGGTAGTAAATTATTGAATGTATAACTATTGTTACTATCAATTATAGTTGAAATCAATTGCTCTGTATTATTTGATATATTGTGATTTTCTATATTGATATAATCTTGAGGAAAAACATTCCATTCGTTGGCATTATAAGTAATATTGGGAGCGTTAATATTATTTCTTCTTATTAATGTAATGTTTTCACCCCACATCGTTTGGTCGTTAATAGGGCCAATAATATCCAAAAGTATATCGTGGTAATATAGGCCTATTGCATCATTCCCATTGAAATTTGTAATGTTATTTTCTGATAGATAGTCAATAATTAAGTTTGATTTATTCAGCAGAGAATCAGAGGCTTTACTATTACAAATAGTATAATATTCGTTATTATTTAAAATTCCGGAAAGATGGAATGTGTTTTTCATATCTCCTAATCCATTATTTTGCTTTTTGAGAGAATAATCTCTTAAGTTAATAGTACGCCCTGTGCCATTAAAAATAGTGATTGCTTTATTATATCCACTTCCTTCTATATAACTGCTGAAAAATAAATTTGATGATGCGTTTTTATAGCCATTATATAATTTTATTGTATATGGTTGTGAATTTGGTTTTTTTATCCATGAAGTAGTAAAACTTCGAGGTGTGTTGATTTCAGAGCATGTGATAATAAAGCAGTCAATAAAATTGGCTGATATTGGAATGTATAAAGTATCTATTTCATTTGAATATATTAATAGTGTATCATTAATTAATTTTGAGATATTTGAAGATATAGAGATTATGACGTTGCTATGTGATTGATTTTTTGTTGAAATAATATTTGAAGATATAGATATGTTTGATGTGTCGTTTTTTATTTTTAGAGAGATATTTTGATTTAAGTTGTTCCATTTCAAAGAGATAGTGTCAGAAACTATAGTATTAATATAGTTTGTGCCCAAATCAATTACATCCCAAATTGTAGGAGAAGCAATATAAGGTAATGTGTCGTTTATTAATCTATATGGATTATTTGAATTATTTCCCCAGATAAAATCTATTAGTTCCGGGTAGTCAATAAAAGGATTTCTATTGTGTTGGATATTGTATACAGCTTCTTGACGTTTTAGTTCTTTATCACTGATTGGGTCGGAGTAATGCCAAGAAAGTAATAAGTTTAATGCCCAAGATTTCCACATTGGATAACTGTTGTTATCCAGCATTGGAGAGTTCCATTGATGATATAAATTGTGATAAATTGTAGCTACATAAAAATAAGCGCGGGCAAAATCTCCTTTATATTCATCACTTGGTTCAAAGCAGTTTCCTTCATAAAGTGTGGAAGTGCCGATTTTTGATTTACCATTATCATAAATTACGTTGTCAACAATTCCTAAAGGGAGATTGTTTTTATAGATATTGGTGATGGCATCCGCCGGAAAAATATGATGTAAATCTTTAAAGGTATAGTTTTCATAACCTCCCCACCAACTTTTAGGAAAAGAATGTTCTATATGCACACCATTGATTGCATTATAATCAGAAAAATATCTAATTTCGTTCGAATACATGTCTATTAATGTACTATCTTGATTCCTATCTGTATAGAAGAATCCATACCATGTACTTCCAAAGCCGGAACCATAATTTAGATATTGGGCTTTAGAGCAAATTTCAGATAACTTTAATAATAATTGTTCTCCACATAAACTGTCTATTTCATGGTAGTAACCTGCTGGTATAGAAGAATATGTGTATTTTGATAGTGATATTAATAGAATTAATAAAATTAGTAATTTTCTCATTATGGTTAAATGATTATTTTGTATGATTTACTGTTGTTATTTGTGATTATTGTTATGATATACAATCCTTTTTGTAAATTTCTTAATGATATTATTTCGTCCGGAGTAATATTTTGTTTTGTTATTAATTGTCCCGATATATCGTATAGTGTATATTCAATTTCTGTTTCATAATCAGAGGATATAAAGAAAGCATTATCTAATAAATGTAATTCAAAGTAGTTATTAACATTCTCTAATGCAGTTGTTGTTCCCCAAATGATATTTTTTTGATTACCCCAAATGTGTTCAACTAATTCCGGATGGTCAATAAAAGGATTTCTATTATTTTGAAACTTATATATTGCTTCTTGTCTATTTAATTCTTTTTCACTTACAGTATCTTGTCTATGCCACTTAATCATAAGATTAAGGAACCATTCTTGCAAGCCGGGATATGTGTTGTTATCAAATACAACGTCACTAAATTTATATAATTTGTCTTCATATCTTGTAATAAAATAAAAATACGATCTTGCAATATCACCTTTATATTCGTCAATAGGTTCAAAGACTATGTCATTATAGCCGTCTATATTACACGTGCCTAATTTACCAAGACCATTTCCTCCAACAGAGGGTCCGTCAGTTTCTCCATGAGGGTAATTAGAGCGAATACCATTAACTTTCCCGTCTGTGGGGTAGATGTGGAATGCGTCAGATTTCATAGGTTCTTCTTCATTGAACCAAGATTGAGGTATGATGTGTTCTCGGTTATAACAATCGCAGATATTTGCATAATTACCACATCTTTGAGATAATATATCTATAAAAAAAGTACATGTAGAATAAATGTCTAATATTGTGTCGTTTTTTGTATCAGATTCTGCATATACAGTATATAAATTTTTATAACCTACACTAGTGTGATCTTTAATAATATTGTGAAGTGCCGTTTTTAAACTTCTTTCATTTTTTCCATTGGCGGAATTATAATATCCAGAAGGAATTGTAGCAAAAGAATTTATTACAAAAAACAAGCATAAAAACAGAATTGAGCATCTCATATCTATACAGTTGAAGTTTCTAAATATTAGTTGATATTACTATCGCAAAGTTACCTATTTTTTTTGTAATGATAAAATGTATGGGATAATTCTTCTTCTAAATATAGTGCTTTGATTTGTATAGTGGTTGTATATTTCGGTAATGTAGGATATTAATAAAAAAGCATATAATATTGATTGATATGCTCTTTTTTATGTGAATAAAAATGAGTACCTTTGCATAAGGAAATTATGATAATTGAAAAATGGCAAAATCAAATAAAGTCGCTAAAAATAATAAAGTTAAGGGTACATCTTTTTTTAAGAATGAAAAGTTTCATGTTGCATTAGGTGTAATATTAATGCTTATATCGATTTATCTCTTTTTGGCTCTGTTCTCATTTTTAATATATGGAGCTGAAGATATGAGTATTTTACAATCAGAGGCTGATTTTTCTGAAGCAAATAAAAAGATACATAATTGGACTGCATATTATGGTGCACAAATAGCTTGTTTTTTAATAAACAAATGTTTGGGTGTATCTGCATTATTGCTTATTATTCCTTTGAGTGCCGTTTCTTTATATCTTATGAAAGTGACAACCAAGATATGGAAATTGATATTGTTTCCAATTATTGGTTTATTGATATTACCTATTATGCTCCATTTTTTCTTTTCCTCTTTTTTAGAGAATTCTTTTTTGAATATTGGAGGATATTATGGAGAGTTGGTTACCGGTTTCTTATTCGATAGAATAGGTAACGTGGGTATTTTTCTTCTATTATTAGCAATTATTGTATTGTTTTGTATTTTTGCTTTTAAGTCTACTATAGGGTCTATCCAAAAGATATTTTCAAAAGATTTTGTTTTTGTAAAAGTTTTTTGCAAGTTCTTTTCTTTATTTCATAGAAAGCCAAAGTCTAAAGGTACCGATAAAGAAAAAGCAGTACGTATAGGTCCTAATATTATTCAAGAGGAATGGATACAAGAATCTCAAAATACTGATTTGGAGAAAGAAGATGGTATTGGAGAAGAAGAAACCCCAACCGATAGTAATGATTTAAGTAATGAAATTACTATTGAGACGGTATCTTCTGCTATTGAAGATAATCAAGATTATCTTGAAACTACTACTCCTGAGCAGAGTGATGTTGAAATTGAGGTGAGTATTGAAAAAAAAGATGACGATACTTTAGACAATGTAATGGATAACTATGCTCCATATGACCCTACATTGGATTTATCTATGTATAAATATCCTACATTGGATTTGTTAAAAGAATATCCTAATTCGAATAATACAGTTTCTGTAGAAGAACAAAAGGAAAATCAGCGAAAAATCATTGAAACACTTGGTTTCTTTGATATTAAGATAAAAAAAATTATAGAAACAATCGGTCCTACTGTAACGTTATATGAGATTGTTCCGGAAGATGGAGTAAGAATAAATAAGATAAAGAATCTGGAGCAAGATATAATGCTGCGATTGTCTGCCATCGGAATACGTATTATTGCCCCTATGCCAGGTAGAGGTACTATTGGTATTGAGGTGCCTAATTCTAAACCTCGTATTGTTAGTATGTTGAGTACTATATCATCAAAGAAGTTTCAAGAAATGGATGCAGAATTACCGGTTGCATTAGGAAGAACGATTTCTAATGAAGTTTATACTTTTGATTTAACAAAAATGCCTCATTTATTGGTGGCTGGTGCTACAGGTCAAGGTAAATCCGTTGGTCTAAATGCTATTATCACTTCTTTGTTGTATAAAAAGCATCCTTCACAATTGAAATTAGTCCTTATCGATCCTAAAAAAGTTGAGTTTAGTATTTTTTCCGAGATAGAGAAGCATTTTTTAGCTAAAATACCCGATTCTGACGAGGCAGTTATCACCGATACATCAAAGGTTATTGATACTCTTAATTCTCTTTGTAAAGAGATGGATGATAGGTATCTGTTACTCAAATCAGCTAAAGCAAGAAATATTAAAGAGTATAATGGAAAGTTTATTGAGAGAAAATTAAATCCTTTGAATGGACACAAATTCCTTCCTTATATCGTTGTAATTATTGATGAGTTTTGTGATTTAATAATGAGTGCCGGTAAACAAGTTGAGTTTCCAATTGCACGTATTGCTCAATTGGCTCGTGCTGTGGGTATCCATATGATTGTTGCTACTCAACGTCCTTCTGTAAATGTTATTACCGGTACTATAAAAGCAAATTTTCCGGCCCGTATTGCTTTTAAAGTTACCAGTGGTGTGGATTCAAAAACAATTTTGGATACATCCGGTGCTCAACAATTAATCGGTAAGGGTGATATGCTTATTAGTACAGGTAGCTCGCTTACTCGTGTTCAATGTGCTTTTATCGACACTCCTGAAGTGGAAAATATTGTTAATTATATTGCTGAACAGCAAGCTTATCCTTCTGCCTTTGAATTACCGGAACCGGATGTTAAAGAGGATGATGTTAACAAAACTATTGATCTGCGTAAAAGAGATGTTATGTTTGATGAAATTGCTCGTTATGTAGTAAGAAATCAGCAAGGTAGTACGTCAAATATTCAAAGAAACTTTGAAATTGGGTTTAATAGAGCCGGTAAAATAATGGACCAATTAGAGGCTGCCGGTATTGTGGGACCTGTAAGAGGTTCGAAACCACGAGAAGTGATTATTAAAGATGAATTTGAACTTGACAAATTATTAACATCTTTGTAGAATTAATAAACCTTTGATGAATAATTTTGTCAAACTAAAAATTACATTAATAATATGAAGAAGATTTTTTTTGTTTTAATATCATTATTCCCTCTTGTATTTGTTTCTGCAGATAACAATCCGGAAGCGGAGAAAATTGTCAAAAAAGTAGTGAGTAATTTGAAGAAATCTGCTTACCAATGCTCTTTTTCTGTTATTTATCAAGATGAGAATAATAAGGCTACCCAAAATAAATCCGGTGTTTTACAACTAAATAATAAAGAATTTAGATTGGTAATTGACGATGTAGAAACAAAATATGATGGTAAAACTCAATGGGTATACTCTGCAGAGAATAATGAAGTTACAATATCCGAACCTACAAACGATGAATTAAAAGACTTGAATCCTATGTTTATGATTGATTATTATGTGAAAACACATAGGATATCTTTGGATGATAATCAAGAGAAAAGTTGTGATGTAGTAAATTTTTTTCCGTTAAATCCCAAGGGCGTAGAATATTTCAAAATCACGATAAAGTCTTATAAATCCAATTGTATGCCGAAACAGTTGATTGTTTGGCAGAGAAATGGAGACAAAATAATTTTTAATTGGGAAAAGATAGAACCAAGAGTATTCGATAAATCTACTTTCGTTTTTAATAAAGCAGAATATCCAAATGTATATGAGAATGATATGAGATAATCATATCATTCTTTTATTTTATCTATACATTTGAAAATGTCATACGCTTCATTGATATCAGTAATATTTCCAACTCTAAACATTCTTCCTTTTACATCATCAATCAAAGAGCAACGTTTGTAGTTTTGTGTACAATATAATAGTATTTTTTCACACTCTTTTGATTGATAGAATTTCGACTGATTATTGCTTATTAAATGAGCTGTCATATTATTTTTCTTTATTACAAGACGTTCCACTCCATATTTTTGAGCCAACCATCGTAGTTGTACCATAGTAAATAAATTTTCTACTTCAATAGGAGTTTTTCCAAATCTATCTATTAAGTTCTTTTTAAAGGTATTTAGAGTTTTAATATCTTGAATATTATCAAGTTCTCTATATAACGCAATTCTTTCGGTTTGAGATTCCACATACCAATTCGGGAACAATAATTCCATATCTGATTCTATATTGCAATCAGAGATAAAAGTATCTTTTTTGCTATCAAATAACTCTGCAAATTCAGTATCTTTCAGCTCTGTCAAAGCTTCGTTGAGAATTTTTTGATAGGTTTCGTAACCCAAGTCAGTAATAAATCCACTTTGTTCTGCGCCCAAAATGTTGCCGGCTCCGCGAATGTCTAGGTCTTGCATTGCAATATTAAACCCGGAACCTAAGTCAGCAAAAGTTTCAATTGCTTGTAATCTCCTTCTTGCGTCATCATTAAGATATTTGTATTCCGGTGCAATCAGATAGCAATATGCTTTTCTATTACTTCTTCCCACCCGTCCTCGTAATTGATGTAAATCACTTAACCCGAACATATGAGCATTGTTTACTATAATTGTATTAACATTAGGAATGTCAATTCCTGATTCAATTACGGATGTTGCTATTAAAATATCATATTCGTAATTGATAAAGTTTATAATTGTCTCTTCCAATTGTTGTGGTGGCATCTGACCATGAGCTACTGCAATTCTTGCATTCGGAATGAGTTTGTGTATTTTTTCTTCTATCAAGTATATATTTTGTACCCTATTATTGATGAAAAATATTTGGCCATTTCTGTTTATTTCTGTCATTATGGCCTCTTTTATTGTTTCATCATCAAAAGTAATAACTTCTGTCATTACGGGGAATCGATTTGGTGGTGGGGTAGTTAGAATGCTTAAATCCCTTGCGCCCATCAAAGAGAATTGCAATGTACGAGGTATAGGCGTTGCAGTGAGTGTGAGTGTATCGATATTAACTTTAATCGTTTTTAGTTTCTCTTTTACTGCTACACCGAATTTTTGCTCTTCATCTATTATTAATAAACCTAAGTCTTTAAATATTATGTCTTTGCCTATTAGTTTGTGTGTTCCGATAATGATGTCAATCTTTCCATTTTTTAGTTTTTCCTTTATTTCTTTTACTTCACTGCTTTTTTTTGCTCTGCTAAGGTAATCAATATTACAAGGGAACTCTTTTAGCCTTTCAGAAAAAGTTTTGTAATGCTGCAGAGCAAGTACTGTTGTCGGTACTAATATGGCTACTTGCTTATTGTCGGTTACAGCTTTGAAAGCAGCACGGATTGCAATTTCTGTTTTTCCAAATCCAACGTCACCGCAAATTAGTCTATCCATTGGGCGTACCGATTCCATATCGTTTTTTATATCAGCCGTTGATTTTGCTTGGTCCGGCGTATCTTCATATATAAAAGAGGCTTCAAGTTCCGTTTGTAAATAACTATCAGGTGAAAATTCAAAACCTTGTTTGGCTTTTCTCGCTGCATATAATTTTATTAAATCACGAGCGATATCTTTAACTTTGGATTTTGTTTTTTCTTTTAACCTTTCCCAAGCTCCGGTTCCTAATTTGTTGATTTGTGGTGGCTCGCCATCTTTACCTTTATATTTCGATATTTTATGTAGACTATGGATAGATACAAATATTACATCGTCATTTTTATATAGTAGTTTTATTACTTCTTGTTTATTTCCGTTATTATTGATTACTATTAATCCGGCAAATTTTCCTACTCCATGGTCGATGTGCACAACATAATCACCTATCTGTAATTGATTAATTTCTTTAAGAGTTAATGCTGCTTTGCCGGATTTTGTTATATCCGATTTTAATGAAAAATTATGAAATCTATTGAATATCTGGTGATCTGTAAAACAACATATTGATATGTCATTGTCAATATACCCTTCGTGAATTGTTGGGTTTAGTGGTGTAAAGTTTATATTGTCTTCTCGTTCGTTAAATATAGATTGTATTCTATCTGTTTGTTTTGTTGAATCGGAACATATATAAATTTCGTATCCCTCATTTATATATTTTTTTGTGACATCACTAACAATATCAAAATTTTTATGAAATAATGGTTGCTCTGTTTGGTTAAAACCAATATTTTTTTCTGTATTAGTTCCGCTTTTCTTGACAAAATCTATAGTGCAATAGTTTGTTATATTATTTTTAAAAATAAATTTAGTAATGTTTGTATTAACTATTGCCGTTTCTGTTTTTGTATTACTATTAATTAGTATGCTGTTATATATAGAGTCTAATTGGTCACATATATATTTTCGGTTAGAAAGAACGATAGTAGTATCTTTTGAGATATAATCAAAGATTGGAACCAAATTATTAGATTGAACTTTTATATCAGGGAAAATAGATATTTTATTTACGCTATCTATAGACAATTGTTTAGAGATATCAAAAGTTCTGATAGAGTCAATGTTATCTCCAAAGAAATCTAATCTGTAAGGTAATTCAAAGGAATAAGAAAAAATATCCAAAATACTTCCTCTTTGTGAGAATTGCCCCGGTTGATATACGAATTCTACTTGTTCGAATCCGAATTTCATTAGTTTTTGAATAATAGATTCTTGAGAAATGTTGTCGTTTACATTGATATTTATGCTTTGAGCAGTAAAATTATTTTTGTTTGTCAATTGTTCGGATATGCCTTCTGGAGAGGATATTACAATAAAAGAGTTATTATTTGATAATATATTTAGAGCGTCTGTTCGTAATATTTCAGACGATACGTCAATGGTTTTTCGTTTTTTATTGGTGTTGTAACTGGAAGGTAAAATGCCGATATTGTCTTTTCCGATAATATTTGATATGTCGTTATACGCATATGCCGCACTATCGCTATCTTCATAAATAACGAAAAATTTACCTAATGTAAGTTTGTAAATCGAAGCTAATAAAATGGATTTACCGGAAGCCTTTACCCCTTCAATATTTGTATCTACTTTGTTATTAATGTTATCGATAATTGTTTTTACTTGGGGTAGTAAAGCGTATTTATTTAATATGTCGTTGAAATTCATTATTTAGGAGCTTTGATGTATAAAATTATAGCTATTATTGAGAACACAATATTAGGTAGCCATACAGCTAATAATACCGGCATATTACCTTTTATTGCGAACATACTTGAGATTGTTGTAAATAAAATGTATATAGCACTTAATGCCAATCCTATTCCTAATTGAAGTCCCATTCCTCCTTTAATTTTCTTAGATGAGAGAGAAACACCTATAACCATTAGGATAATAGCAGCGAAAGGATTTGCATATCGTTTATAATATTCATCTTTAAAAGCTTGTGTTTGTCCGATTCCTCTCTCTTCCTGACGTTTTAGGTGATGTCGTAACTCACTATTTGTCATTTGTGGTGCTAAAGAAGATACTATAAAAAATTCTGAAGGATGGATATTTAGTGTTGTGTCTATAGCGTCGCCTCTGGTCATCGTTTCATATAGACCGAAGAAATCTCTTGTAGTATAATTCTTTATTTTCCATTTACCTTCATTTTCAATCCATTCTATGTTTGTACCTATAGTTCGGCTTACAAGTTTCTTTCCATCAAATTTTTCAAGAGAGATATTTGTGCCTTTATTTTGTCTTTCATCATATCTTTCTATGTATAAAATAGTTCCTTTTTCAATTTCCATTTGGATATTTCTGGCTATTTCCGATTTAATTTTGTTGACATACTTGTCTTCAAAAGCAAGTCGTGTTTTATTCGCCGGAGGAATAATATAACCACTTAGTAAAAATGATATTAATCCTATAAAAATAGACGCAATAAAGTACGGACGTAATAGTCTTTTAAAACTCACACCTCCTGCCAATATTGCTATTATTTCTGTATTATATGCCATTTTTGATGTAAAAAATATCACAGAAATAAAAGCAAATAGTGGGGTGAATAGATTAGCAAAATATGGAATGAAATTTACATAATAGTCAAAAATAATCTCTTTTAACGGAGCATGATTGTCAAAAAAATTGTCTATTTTTTCGGATATATCTATTACTACCGATATACTTATTATCAGTAAAATAGAAAGGAAAAAAGTGCCAAGATATTTTTTGATTATGTATATGTCAATCTTTTTGAGCATTTTTATGAAATTCTATTAGTTACTTTCTGTATCATTTCATCTTTCCAGGATTTAAAATCGCCAAGTAATATATGTTTTCTTGCTTCTTTTACTAACCATAGGTAGAATGCTAAATTATGGATAGAGGCAATTTGCATACCTAGTAATTCTTTGCTGATAAATAAATGTCTTAAATATGCTTTAGAGTATGTAATGTCTACGAAACAATCACTTTCTATGTCAATAGGAGAGAAGTCGTTCGCCCAACATTTATTTTTGATGTTAATAATACCATTTCTAGTGAATAACATACCATTTCTACCATTTCTTGTAGGCATAACACAGTCAAACATATCAACACCTCTTTCAATACCTTCTAAAATATTTGCCGGTGTACCGACTCCCATTAAATATCTTGGTTTGTTTTTGGGAAGTATTTCATTTACAATGTCAATCATTTCATACATTTTTTCTGTTGGTTCTCCTACTGCTAAACCACCAATTGCGTTTCCTTCCATATCTTGGTCGGCTATATATTTTGCCGATTCACGACGTAGATTCGGGTATACACAACCTTGAACAATCGGAAAAAATGTTTGAGAATATCCATATTTAGATTCTGTTTCTTTGAAATGTTTTACGCCTCTTGACAACCAACGATGTGTACGTTCCATTGATTGTTTGGCATAGTTATATTCTGCATTTCCCGGAGTACACTCATCTAATGCCATCATAATGTCTGACCCTATTATTCGTTGAGTATCTACAACATTTTCCGGTGTGAATATGTGTTTTGAACCATCAATATGAGAGCGAAAAATTACTCCTTCTTCAGTGAGCTTTCTGTTGTCGGATAGAGAAAATACTTGGAAACCACCACTATCAGTAAGAATCGGTTTTTTCCAACTATTAAATCTGTGTAGACCACCTGCTTGTTCTAATATTGTCAAACCAGGTCTTAGATATAAATGATATGTATTTCCTAAAATTATTTGTGCTTTAATATCTGATTCCAATTCACGCATGTGAACTGCTTTTACAGAACCAATTGTACCTACTGGCATAAAAATTGGCGTTTCTATTATGCCATGATCAGTTGTGATTACTCCGGCTCTGGCATTTGTCTTTTCGTCTGTTTTCTCTAATCTAAAATTCATTATTAATTTTTTTATCTTGCAAAGTTACAAAAAAATAATAGTTTATAGCCTTTGATTATCAGTTTTTCTGTAATATTTTTGTACCTTTGCGAAAAATATTAATTACATGAAGATTTGCGTTGTTTGGGTTGGAAAAACTAATGATAATTCTTTTAGTCAATGTATTGATAATTATCTAAATAGAATTAAGCATTATTTGACTTTGGAAATTATGGAAATTCAGGATGTTAAGAATGCTAAATCTATTGAGGTTAATGAATTGAGAATAAGAGAAGGGAACTTAATCTTAAAGAGTTTGAAGAATGATGATTATGTTATATTATTGGATGATAAAGGAAAACAATATACAAGTGTAGAATTTTCTAAAAAAATTGAATCGTTAAATTTATCTTCCAAAAAAAGAGTCGTTTTTGTGATTGGAGGTGCTTTTGGATTTTCGTTGGATGTGTATAAAAGAGCTGACGATTTTTTATCTCTTTCTAAAATGACTTTTTCTCATCAAATGATAAGGATATTACTTGTAGAACAGATTTATCGTTCTATGACTATAATAAAGGGAGAACCTTATCATCATGAGGATTCTTTGTTCTATAAAAAATAAAAAAGAGGAACTTAAGTTCCTCTTTTTTTATTTTTCTTTTGTTAACCTCATCCGGTCAATTAAAGCATTATTTGTAGTGATATTCATATTAAATGTATGTGGCTCCATATTGATAGAAATCTGATATTTGCCTGGTGTAAATTCATAAGGAATACTATTACTCCACCCCCAATCAGTCCAATTTCTTGTACCTCTTTGTGGCATTACAATGCATCCAACTTCGTTATTGTTTATTGATAAAGACCTAATGCAACATTTATTATCTGTATTTATTGGTCCATTACCATTTGCATATCTAAAATCAATATAATAGGTGCCGCCTTCTTGAATGTCTATTTCTAATGTTAGTTCAGAATCATTGTCCGGTAAGACATAATATCCATTTCCTTCATATCCGTTGAAAATAGTATCATAGTTATTTATGTAATCTTCAATTTCATAAATAATTTCTGTGTTATTATATCTGTAAGGTTCGCTTGCAAATGAATATCCTTTTTGTTTGTCAAAAGAAACTATTTGAATTTCTCCGGAATAGTTATTTGATAATTCAAACGATTCAATAGTATCTTTGTTATCGTTATTTATTTTACCAATATTTCTACCGTTGAGATAAATCAAATAATCTTTAATACGAACATCATTGTTCCATAATAATAATCCATTATTAGTATGAATATTATTTGGTTCAAGTGGAGTGAATTGAGCTTTGCAATAATTTACTCTGTTTGTTGTGTTGCTTCTAGTCAATTCAATCTCAATTTCATGCATACCTTGTAGGGTGTCCGGTAAAAATGGCTCCGTTTCTACACCATCTAATATGAATGTCTTAATTTGATTTCCGTATCCATGTAAAGAAATATTCAGTATTGCATCTCTGTACTTATAATTAGTTAACTTTCTGTTGCCTGACATTGCTTTAGGTACAAAAGGATGAAATGATAATCCATTTAATTCATACCTAATTCCGAATATTAATTTGTGTACTAAAGCAATATTCCCAGATAAAGACCATAACATATTGCTGGAATTTATAGCTGTGTGTTTATAATCTCCACTAGAAGCTTCAAAGTTTTCTTTATTAGTACAGAAAAGTGCGGCACTTCTATAAATCGACCCGATTGAATAAAGCACTCCTTTATCATTATTTGCTTTTGCATATGCCAATGCTGTATATGATGCTACAAAAGGCCATACTGCGTTGTTGTGGTATGAAAACATACTATCAATATACGGGTAAAATACCGGAACTCCAAAATCTGTCATAGGAATATTCTCCCCTATCTCTTTATGCAAATCAGATGGTGTAATATCCCATAATATTCCTAAAGCTTCACCTAAACTTTCAAATCTCTCTTCCGAATAGTTTGAATTTCTACCATAAATGTAAGTGTTATGATAGTTTAGTTTGCTGTTATAGAATGCTTTGTAGATATTTTCTTTTAAATCCTTATGCCATTGAAGATAAATGGTAGATGACGTTTTGTGACCTAATATTTCCGCAATTTGACTTGCAATTTTTAGCGCATGTGCGTAAACAACATTAGTATTATGTGCTTTAGAATTGTAAATATCAACAGGTTGCATCCATTTTGGATATGATTGCTCTCTCCAATCTATAAATGACGTTTCACCCATGTAGAGATTGCTTTTTTTATCGAAAATAACCCTTCTATCATCTTCTAATGTGTTAGAAATAGCCGGATAAATCATCTCTAACCAGTCGAGATTTCCTGTTTCAAGATAAATTTCCCAAGCAGCAATAATCCAAATTACTCTGTCAGAAGAGCAAGGCCATGCCCCACCGGTACCTGTATCTTGAATAATTCTAATTCTTGAGTTTATTTTTTGTAATAAAGAATTGATAGATACAGAGGTTTGCATATGTGCCATTGATAAAATTATAGAGTATGATACATCACGAGTCCATACTCCCGCCCACTCGGCTCCCGTACGTAACGTGGAGTCGGATTCAATAGCATTTATCATCTCATCAAGCGACATGTTATAAATTGCAACTTCTAATGCTGTAGGAGCTTGATATTGAGGATATGTACTAATATCATTTGTTAATCTCCATTCATTAGATATTGTAGACGTATCCATGTCACTTTTATAATTAGAAATGATACATGTGTCATTTATGGCTGTGGCAATATAATCGTTTTGAATTATTTGATTATTTTTCCATGAATACGACTCCGTAGTAATAAAATCATGATTCGATTTATTACAACTGAATAATGAAATGCAAATTATTAAATAAATATAGTATCCAAATCTTTTCATATCATTTTTGTGGTATCTCACCTGTTAGAGTTTCTAAGAATTCTACCAATAATTTTACTTCGTCTTCTGAAATATTTTTTCCTATTTCATATTTCATCATTGCTTTAACGGCATCTTCAATAGTAGCTTGTGTGGCATCATGGAAGTATGGTGCTGTCAGGGTTAGATTTCTTAATGTAGGAGTTTTAAATCTGTGATCGTAATATATATCTTCTTCTTGTTTTCCTCTTCCATAATCTTCTTCTGTAAGGGTAGTACCTCTATCTTTAAAATAGTCGGCTTTCAATCCTAACAATTCATAAGATTGTCCTCCGATATTGATACCGCCGTGACATGTAGCACAATTGTATTTTTTAAACAATTCGTAACCGGATTTCGCGTTTTCAGATATTGCGTTGTCGTCTCCTTTTAGATATTGATCGAAAGGGCAATTAGGAGTTAAGAGAGTTTTTTCAAACTCAGCAATAGCATCACAGATATTTTTTTCTGTTATTCCATCAGGATAGATCTCATTAAAAGTCATGGCAATTTCTTGATTACCAGCTAATTTTATGCATATCTCATCAAAGTCTTTTGATGCCATCTCAATAGGATTGAGAGGTGGTCCTGCAGCTTGTGCTGCTAAATTTTCTGCTCTACCATCCCAGAATTGTACAAAATTAAAATATGCATTAAATACTGTTGGAGCATTTACTCCGCCTACTTGCTCTAAATATCCAACAGAAAATGGTCTATTGTCAGTACCTCCTTTGTCGAAATCATGACAAGATGCACATGATATAGTGTTGTCTGCAGATAATAATGTGCTATAATATAACATCTTACCTAAACGAACTTTATTTTCATCTGTCTCTAACTTGTCAGGAATAGGTTGTACAGGCTCGTTTTTCCACTTGTCTGCTACTAAATCGTTATTATAATATGTAGCACGATGCTCTTTTACCCAATTTAATACCATCTGTTTTTCTGCTCTATTGATGGAACTACCCCAGTGTGCCAGATAATATTTTGCCTGTGGCATATTATTATCCATAATAGTTTTCTCAATTTTATTTAAAGAAACTACATCCACTTTTTCTCCATTAATAAGTGCATTATATGCACTTGTTAAGTCAATCTCTGATTGGGCTTTTATAATGTCAGCCATTACAATTTTCCCAACAATTGGCCATGATGCATAAAATGGTTTATCAGGATTCAAATTATGACAAGCCAAGCATTGTCCACTGTTCATAATCTCCACCATCTGTTCGTTTGTCGTTAATTCCGAAGACGGAGCCTTATTCACTAATCGGTATGTTAGATATACACCGATTAATAAAATTAATACGATTCCAATAGTTTTTTTCATAATAGTTGTGTTTAATAAATATGATTACTTTGACTATATACGGGTAGATATTTGATTCCCCACCAACATATTTGTAATAAAATAAAACCAATAATTGATAGTACAGAAACCCATTTAGATTTCTTTTGTGTAAATGATAAATGAATACTTATTAAGTATACTAACCATGTAATTAATGCAATAGATTCTTTAATATCCCAAGACCAAAATGAACTCCATGCCGAATATGCCCATATTGAACCGAGTATCATACCAATGGAAAAACATATTGTGCCAATTAATAATAATTGGTTACATATATTCTCTCTTTTATTATTCTCTTTAAATATGTTCATAATTGATAATATTGCAGCACAGCCTAATATGGCGTATGAAACCATGTATAACGACACATGTGGAATAAACCATATAGAATGTAATATTGGTGGCGTAGGTGTTGTTATCGTATTATCTTTTACTAACACTATAATGTTAAACATTAAGCACATTAAAGTAGTAAAAAAATTCATCCATTTTATCTTATATTTAAAATAGATAAATAATCCAACTATAGAGATGAAAAAAGAATACCAAATTCTTGTTTCTGCTATTGTTTGAAGCGGAGCAGTGTTTTTTAATGACCATATATAAACAATCAATATCAATTGTGATACTATTGAAAGTATAAATAAATACTTTGATATGGCATTATATTTCTTTGTGAATGATAATGCTATACCCACGGAGTTAAATATCGCTATTGATATAGTAGTATATAGTAAAAACAACCAATAATTCATAAATCTATTTGCGAATAAATAATATCAATAAACCTATTATGCTTAGTATTATTCCAAAATAAGTGACGTATTTCCATGGAGATTTATTGATGATATATGTTATTTGTTTTGAATCACTAAAATCAGAAGTTTTAAAATCGGATATATATATGTCGTATCCATCAAAGTGTGCTGGATGATTTGGCCGAGAAGTATGTTTCGTAATTGTAGAGTCTTTATCTATTGTGCGAAATTCTGCTATATAATCCATAATATTTGAAGACGTTCCGATAATTTTAATATTGTCACTTATTAGATAAAATGGTAATGTTTCTTTTTTCCCTTTTGTTGTTAAACATATATTATCAGGTATGTTTGTAATTGATTGGTGATACAAAGTGCTACTGTCGGCACTTCCAAATAATAATGACGCAATGGTGATTAATATACCTAAATGAACAATAATTGAATGTTGATGTGACCATCTTTTCGTGTGCTGAATTTCATTTAAAATCAGAGTAGCTTGTTTTATTATTAATATGGTTAAAGATACTATTAATAGTAAAATTATAGATGTAAAAGTCCAAGAGTGGGTACTAAATGTTGATGGTAGAAAAATACTTAATAGTATGAAAATGATAAATAATACAAAGATCGAAATTACTCCTTTTAAAGAACCGATTCTCAAAATATATTGATATTTGTTTTTATTGTTAGAAATTATGTATATGTAAAAGGATATACTTAATAATATTATTATATTAAGAGGACTTTTAAATAATTCTAGAGGCAAATTACCAATAGAAAAATCTATTATCAAAGCTAATGTTACAAATATTGATATTACAATATACATATTAAGTTTTATTTTAGTGCAAATATATGAATAATTTTTTGATGCATATTAATCTAAGATTGAATTTTTTAAAATTTATATATAATTCACTGATACATAATTGTTTTTGAGTGGATTAATTATTTTTAACATAAAAATAGAACGATTGTTCGAAAATTAATTTTACCTTTGCGGTCGAAAAAAATAGAACGATTGTTCGAAAATAATAATATGAAGTTTACAAAAGAGAAAATATTAGAAGAGGCATTTAAATTGTTTTTAAAGAAAGGATATTCGGAAGTTTCTATATCAGTAGTTCAAGAAGAATTAGGTATAGGGCGAGCTACTTTATATTATTATTTCAAGAGTAAGGAAGATTTATTCAAAACAGTGGTAGACCATTATATTATGAAGTATATGGAGTCTAGCTTGAAAATAGAGCCGGATGCTACTGTTGCTGATATGATAGAGAGTAGAATTCGTTTGATAATAGCGCAAAGAGATATTTTATTACAATCTAATAATCCTAATCTTACATTTTTTAATTTGACATCTATAAAATTTATTGCTTTATTAAAGTATGAAGATTATAGAAAAAAATTAGAGGTCTTTCGTAATAAAACAATAGAGTTATGGAAGATGGCAATAAATAATAGTATTAAAAATAAGGAAATTAAAGAAGACGTAAACGTTGATGTCTTGTCAGAAATGTTTGCAAATGTCAAAGTGTCTTATGAATCTAATTTCAATAATCTGATAAAAGTTAAAGATGGTTCTTTTATTCAGTCTTATTTTTATCTATATGAATTAATAAAGAGATAATCTATGAAGAACGTATTTTATTTAATGTTTAGAAATTATTTAAAAACAATACATAATGTTATTTATTATCGACATGTATATATTTTAAATAATCATAATGTTCCAAAAGCAGGAGTTCCTACTTTGGTGGCTGCTAATCATCAAAATGCCCTTAATGATCCTCTTGCATTACAATTTTCTTTTGGTAATAAAAGGGTGAGTATTTTTGCTAGAGCAGACGTTTTTAAAAAGAAATTCTTGGCTAAATTTTTATATTCGTTAGATATCTTGCCTGCATATAGGATGAGGGTTGATGGAGAAGCCTCTTTAGTTCATAATAAAGTAGTATTTGATGAAGCTGGCAAACGCCTACTTTCCGGAGGTATAGTTGCAATATTTCCGGAGGCTACAAATCAAGATAAGCATTGGTTAGGAGAATTTTCTCAAGGTTATTTAAGAATGGCATTCGAAGCGGCTGAACAAGATAATTTCTCAAAACAAATCTTTGTACTTCCTACAGCCATTCACTATAGTAATTATTTTTCAATGCAAAGTGACGTATTGGTAAAGTTTGGTGAGCCTATTGATTTGGGAGAATATTATGAGTTATATAAGATAAAACCTCGTACGGTTTGGCGAGAGGTAAATGCCAAAGTAAAAGAGAGTATTAATGACATGATGCTCAATATTACAGATTTGGATAATTACGAAGCAATCGATTATATTAGGAATAGTTATGGAGTTCATTTTGCAAAGGTAAGAGGGGTTGATCCCGATAATTTGCCTAATAAATTGATTACCGATAAAGAGTTATGCGATAAATTAAATACTCTAAAAGAGAAGCATCCTGTAGAGTTGGTTGAAATATATTCCCGGTTTTTGAAATTAAAAGATTTTACTTATCAAGAAAAACTAAGAGATTGGGTTTTTGATACGAATTATCGTATAATGCAATTGATTAAATATGCGTTGATTTTGTTATTATTATTGCCTTTATATATTTTAGCATTGTGGCCTCATATTATTATTTTTTATGCTCCAAAAAAATTGACGAATAAATTTGAAAAGATGGGAGGTCCCTTCAAAATGTTTGTCGGTGGGGTGAGGTTTGTAATCAGTGCTTTAATTTCAATACCGATAATGTATGTGCTAGTATTTATTATAGACTTAATGTTTTTTGATATAGGTTTGGCATTAATACATTTCTTATTGCTATCAATATTAGGTAGATTTGCTTGGTATTATCGAAAGAGTTTTATTAAGTTTATCGGATTATGCAAGTTTACTCATAAGATAAAATATTCAATGCAGTATAAATATTGGATGAATGAAAGAAAATCATTATTTGAAAAATTAAATAAATTAATATTTGAATAAATAATCTATGGAAAAGAGAGTAGTTATTACAGGAATGGGAATCTATTCTTGTTTAGGAAAAACGCTTGATGAAGTAAGAGATTCATTGTATACAGGAAAATCAGGAATTATTTTAGATCAAGCTCGTAAAGAAATGGGTTTTAGAAGTGGACTTACAGCATATCTTGAAGTACCTGATTTAAAGAAAGAATTATCCAGAAATCAAAGAGTGTATATGCCGGAACAAGCAAAATATGCATATTGTGCAACAGTAGACGCTTTAAAGCATGCCGGAATAACTCAAGATTATTTAGATTCACATGAGGTTGGTTTGTTATATGGCAATGATTCATCAGCGGATGCTGTAGTGAAGAGTGTGGATACAATGCGAGAGAAAAAAGATACTACTTTGGTTGGTTCAGGTGCTATTTTCCAATCTATGAATTCTACAGTGACAATGAATTTAGCTTGTATTTTTAAGTTAAAAGGAATAAATCTTACTGTATCAGGTGCCTGTGCTTCCGGTTCACACGCAATAGGTTTGGGAGCATTATTGATTAAGAATGGCTTGCAAGATATGATAGTTTGTGGTGGCGCTCAAGAGGTAAATCCATTTTCTATCGGCTCTTTTGATGGTATTTCTGCATTTTCTGTTAGAGAAAGTGACCCTACTAAGGCTTCTCGCCCTTTTGATAGAGATAGAGATGGTTTGGTGCCTGGTGGTGGTGCAGCAACCGTTATTATAGAAAGTTATGAAAGTGCAGTAAAACGTGGGGCTCCGATACTTGCAGAAGTATTAAGCTATGGATTCTCATCTAATGGAGATCATATTTCTGTTCCTAATGTAGATGGTCCGAGTCGTTCTTTAAAAATGGCTATAGACTTAGCCGGTATTGACATCAGAGAAATTGGTTATGTAAATGCACACGCTACATCTACTCCTGTGGGAGACAAAAATGAAGCTAAAGCCTTATATAATGTATTTGGAGATTATAAACCTGAAATTACTTCTACTAAATCACAAACCGGACATGAAATGTGGATGGCAGGTGCTTCTGAAGTGATATACTCTATGCTCATGATGAAGAATGACTTCATTGCTCCTAATATTAACTTTGAAAATCCGGATGAAGATTCAGCTAAATTGAATATTCCTTCGAAAAGAGTTGAAAAGAAATTTGACGTTTTCTTGTCGAATTCTTTTGGATTTGGTGGTACAAACTCAACATTAATTGTAAAAAATATAAAATAATCATTTAATTTTTAATTTATGGCAAAACAAGAATTGGTCAACCGTATTAATGAAGTGTTGGCAGAAGAATTTGAAAAAGAGGTGTCTGAATTAACACCTGATGCTGATATCAAAGCTACATTAGAGTTGGATAGTTTAAGCTTGGTAGATATGGTAGCTCTTATTGAAACAGAATTTAAGGTGAAATTGAAAGGCAGTGAATTGGCTCAAATTAAAACTTTTGGAGAGTTATATGATTTTGTAGAACAACGTCTTCAGGCTTAATTCTATGAATAATACTTATTTTGGTGGCGTTGAGGTATTCAAGTTGATTCCTCAACGCCCTCCAATTGTTCAAATCTCTTCTATTGATATTACCTCTGAATTAACGGCAACATCTACTTTATTGGTGACAGATGATAATTATTTTGTGTTTGATGGAGTAATGTATGAGCCGGGACTCGTGGAACATATCGCTCAATCAGCAGCTGCTTATGCCGGTTATGAGTCGTTTATTAATAATGAAGAACCTCATTTAGGATATATTGGAGAAATTAAAAAATGCAGTTTTTGGGGATTACCATCTATAAATGATGAAATTACTACCAATCTTGAGGTGGTGTCTAAATTTGAAAATATTTCTTTAATTAAAGCGCAATCTTTTATTGATGGCAAATTGATTGTTGAGTGCCAGATGAAGATATTTATTAAAATGTAATATGGAATTATCCGAGTCGATAAAAATAAGAGTGCGTTTTTCTGAAGTAGATTCTATTCGAATGGTTTGGCATGGTAATTACGTTACTTATTTGGAAGATGCTCGAGAAGCTTTTGGTAGAAAATATGGATTAGAGTATAAAACTATTCTTGAGAATAATTCATACGCACCAATGTTTGAACTCAATTTAAAATATAAACAGATGGTTTCTGTTGATGATGAATTGATTGTGAATATAACTTTTATTCCAACTAAGGGTGGTAAAATTTGTTTCAAATACGAAGTATATAATGCAAAAAATAATACTTTGGTACTTACTGCCTCTTCTATTCAATTATTTACCGATTTAAATGGTAATCTGGAACCTATGCCGGAATGGTTTGAAGAATGGAAAAATAGAAATCATTGTAATGCTTAAGATATGTTAGAAAATAAATTCTATAAACTGTTGGATTTACACCAATCAGAAGATGATTCTTATTTATTTAAGGTAGAATTAAATAAGGATTGTGATGTATATAAAGGCCATTTCCCCGGCAGTCCTATCGCTCCGGGGGTATGTAATATTCAGATGGTGAGAGAGTGTGTAGAAAGAGTTTTATCCAAAAAATTAAGAATAGATAATATTAAACAAGTAAAATTTATTTCTCTTGTTAATCCTTTGGATAATACTTTATATACGATTTCTTGTAAAATCAGTGTCTCTGATAAAATTGATGTATGTGCTAATATGAATTCAGATAGTTCTGATTGTATGACAATTAAGATGTCATTAGTTGATTTATAATAATGAAAAATATTTTTACTAATATATATAAATTTTTAAATAATAATAGATGGTTTGCTTATCTATTTATTATTTTATCGTTTGCAATATTTGTATTCTTTGGAATGAAGGTTGTATTTAATGAGAATATAGCAGATCTTCTTCCAAATACAAATGATAATTTTTACGGAGATTTAGCTTTTAAAGATTTAAAAGTTAAGGATAAAATTTTCCTTCAATTTGTGTCTGAAGATAAAAAGCTTAATCCTGAAGAATTATCAGATATTTGCAATGAATTTATCGATTCGTTGATTATAAAAGATACTACATCTCATTTAGTTGATAATATTCTATATCAAATAGATGATGATTTAATGTTTAATGGGTTAGATTATCTGTTATCACATTTACCGAATTGGGTTGATACGAATATGTATGAAAAATTTGATTCCGTACTTCGACCAGAAATGCTCATTAAGCAAATGCAAAATAATTATGAATTGATATTCGAAGAGGGTAGAGAAGATATAATGGATTTAGTTCAATTAGACCCCGCCGGGCTTAGGTTCGCCTTCCTTGCGGATTCTACATTCTCTAAAAACAGCACAGGTTTCTCTATTATCAATAATCACTTCTTTTCTCCGGATTCATCAGTTGCACTTGCCTTTTTATCTCCCAAAATTCATTCTCTCGATTCAAAGGCAGGTACAAAATTAGTAAAGTTAATAGAGGATGTATCGGTAGAAATAGAAAATAAATATCCTAATATTGAAATACTCTTTCATGGAGCTCCTGTTCAAAGTGTATTCAATTCTCGTCAGATAAAAAAAGATTTGTGGTATTCAGTAGGAATATCATTACTAATTATCTGCACATTTATTATGATGTGTTTTAAAAATAAAAACACATTATTATTACTCCTTGTTCCGATAATATATGGTTTATTCTTCTCATTAGCTTGTGTTTATTGGATTCAAGGTACAATGTCAATGTTGGCTTTAGGTATTGGTGCCATAGTTTTAGGTGTTGCTCTCAGTTATGTGTTACATATCATTACCCATTTTAAATATGTGAACGACCCTATTCGCGTAATCAAAGAGCAGGCTGTACCTATCTCTGTTAGTTGTATTACTACAATAGGTGCTTTTATCGGTTTGATATTTACACAATCACCTCTATTAAAGGATTTTGGTGTTTTTGCCTCTTTTGCATTGATTGGTACTACTTTGTTTGCGTTAATATTTCTTCCATTATTATTTAAACCCGAGAAAAATGAAAAATCAGAAAAAGCATTTGCTGTATTTGATAAGATAAATTCTTATCGTTTAGATAATAAAAAATGGGTAGTTGCACTAATATGTGTAATTGCTTGTATCTCTTTTTATACTTCTACATTAGTCTCATTCGATTTCGATTTAAAAAATATCGGTTATCATGATAAAAATGTGTTGAAATCTCAAACTGTGTATTCAGAGAAGATAAATAAAGGCTTGTCTTCTATGTATTATGCTACTACTGCCACTACTTTAGATAGTGCTTTGTATTATAGCAAATTGTTGCAGAAAGATTTAGATATTTTAGAAAAGAAAGGTATAATCTCTTCTTTTTCAAAGATGACGGAATTATTAGTGCCTACTAATATTCAGTTGGATAGAATAGGTGCTTGGCATAATTATTGGAATGAAAATAAAATATCAAATGTTAAGAAAGATATAGAAACAGCAGCTTCTATTGTTGGTTTCAAACGGGGATTATTTAGTCAATTTGAAGCGTTGGTTGAAGCCGATTATGATACATCTTCATTGTATGATAATGGAATATTACCGGAAGGATTGAGTAGTAATATTGTAGAGAAAGTAAATAACAATTTTATGGTATTTACATCTGTGTTAATGCCAAAAGCAGAAAAAGATTCTGTAAATGATATTGTTGCGTCCGTTCCACATTCAGTTGTAATCGATCCGTTTTATTATACTAATGGGTTGGTGAAAATTATACATGATGATTTTAATATTGTATTAGGAATATCATCTTTATTTGTGTTTATCGTGCTATTATTTACTTATAAAAATATAGTTTTGGCTATTCTTGCTTTTCTTCCTATGTTTTTAAGTTGGTTTATAGTACAAGGTATTATGGGTATCTTCGGTATTCAATTTAATCTAATAAATATTGTAATATCTACATTTATTTTTGGTATTGGAGTGGATTATAGTATATATATTATGGATGGATTGTTAGCAGATTCAATAGGGAAAAAAGATGAATTATTGCTCTGTCATAAGACTGCTATATTTTTATCAGCTTTGGTGCTAATAACAGTGCTCGGCTCTTTATTGTTTGCACAACATCCTGCAATTCATAGTATTGGAATAAGTACATTAATCGGAATGTTGTCTACTGTAATAATAGCTTATTCTTTTCAACCATTTCTATTTAGAATGTATTCTAATACAAATAATTTTAAGAATTACATAAATAAAAGAAATATTTCAGAAAATGTTTGATGTTATTATCATTGGATCTGGATTGGGAGGATTGCAATGTGCATATCTACTTTCAAAAATAGGAATGAAGGTAGCTGTAATTGAGCAAAATGCTGTTTATGGCGGTTGTCTACAATCTTTTTACAGAAGAGGTATTCAGTTTGAGTCCGGATTCCATTATGTTGGTGCTTTAAATAATAATGAAGCATTAAATATCTTGTTTGACTACTATAATTTATTGCATCTTGATTGGGTACGATTAGATAAGAATGAATTCGATAAAGTATTTATCGGAAATCAGTCATACAAGTTTTGTAATGGATTTAATGAATTCTCCGAATATTTGAAATCATTATTCCCTTCTGAAGCACCAGGAATAAAAGCTGTTATGGATGTTTATAGATATGTTGCCGATACTACTTTTTCTACATATAAAAATCCCGGTTTTTCTATTTCAGATGAATTGTTTCAAACCTCTGCATATAGTTTTTTAAAGAAAAATATTCATGATGATAGATTGATAAATCTGTTGTCGTCCAATTCGTTGAAATTGCAACTGGATGAGTCTCTCCCTTTGTATGCTTTTGCACATATTAATGGCTCTTTTATTGAAAGTGCTTGGAGATTAAAAGGAGGTGGAAAAGTATTAATAGATTCATTAATCAATGATATTAAAAAATTCGGTTGTACAATATTTAATAATTCATCTGTTTCAAAATTAATTGAATCAGATGGAAATATTACCGGTGTAATTCTTGAGGATGGTAGATGTTTTTCTTCTAAATATGTAGTATCGGATATTCATCCGTCAAATCTTATTCAATTGATTGATAGTAAAATAGTAAGGCCTATTTATAGAAAACGCATACAAAATTTGAAAAATAGTTTCGGCATTTTTACTATTAACATAAAACTTAAGTCTAATTCATTGAAATATCAGAATAAGAATTTATTTTTACATTCCGATGATGTAGATATGTGGCATTTTGATAATTCTCATAATAGTGTAAAGCAAGTAATGGTTAGTTATCCAGTGCCGGACGATTATAGTGAGGGAAAAGAAGTTTATGCTACTACTATTGATTTGTTGACGCCGGTAGATTATTCGGAATGGGAGCAGTGGAGTAGTTCCAAACTTGGGGCAAGACCCCAAAGTTATTATGACTATAAAACAAATAAAGCTGAAGAGGTTATTAACTTTACTTGTAAATATATACCGGAATTAAGGGATGCAATAGATGTATATTATACTTCATCACCATTGACATATTCTTATTATACAGGTACTGTGAATGGTAGTGCTTATGGTATAATGAAGAATTGTAATAATGTGATGACTACATTTCTTACACCCAAAACACCTGTGAAAAATTTGTTTATGACAGGTCAAAATTTAAATTTACATGGAATTCTTGGAGTATCTATGACATCTTCTTTGACATGTGCAGAGATAGTTGGTATGGATAAAATAGTGTCTGAAATAAAATTAAATAAATAAATTCATAAAAATCAATTATTAATATGTACGCATTAGTTACCGGAGGCAGTAGAGGTATCGGCCGTGCCATCTGTGTGAAATTGGCACAATTAGGATACAAAGTGATTGTAAATTATGTTAGCAATGATGAAGAAGCTCGTAAAACATTGGAATTAATAAAAGAAAATGGTTCTGAAGGAGAGTTATTAAAATTTGATGTTGCAGATAATAATGCAACTGTATCTGCAATAGAATCTTGGCAAGAAGCTCATAAAGGAGAATATATTCAATTATTAGTAAATAATGCAGGTATTCGCCGTGACAATTTGATGATTTGGATGGAGTATGAAGATTGGATGAAAGTTTTAAATACATCACTATCTGCGTTTTATAATGTTACTCGCCCCTTGTTACAGCCAATGTTGAGAAAGAAAAATGGTAGAATTATTAATATTGCTTCATTGTCCGGTTTAAAAGGTTTACCTGGTCAATGTAATTATTCTGCAGCAAAGGGTGGTTTGATTGCATCTACTAAAGCTTTGGCTCAAGAGATTGGTAAAAAAGGGGTTACGGTAAATGCAATAGCTCCTGGATTTATAAAAACAGATATGGTAGAAGGTCTTGATGAGGCAGAATTAATAAAAACTATTCCTGCCGGAAGATTTGGTAATCCCGAAGAAGTGGCTGCTTTAGTTGCTTTTCTTGCTTCCCCGGAAGCCGGATATATTACCGGTGAGTGTATTTCTATTAATGGTGGTCTTTATTCTTAATATGCAATTATGAAAAAATATTTGATTTCTTTATTGTATCTCTGTTGTGTGATTTCTGTTTGCTCTCAAAATATTGAAGATAATATTCGCAAAGCCAATGCTGTACATCATTATACTAAATGTAAATTTACACAAGAAAAACATTTGGTTGTGATCGACAAAACAGAATTATTAGATGGAATTCTATATTTGAAAGAGAATGATAAACTATCAATGCATTACTCTTCTTCAACAAACTTTTTGTCAATAAACTCTGATTTATTCTATATGAAAACCGGGAAAAAGATAATTAAAGCCAGGTTAAATAATAATGAAATGTTTAGGCAACTATCAAGTTTACTTATCAATAGTATGTATGGAAGGTTGGATGAAATCCAATCTATTACAAATTCTGACAAAACAATAACAAGTGATGATAAGTATTATATAGTTACTTTTACTAAAGAAAAAAAACAAGTAAAAGGATATAAGACGGTAGTATTGAAATATAGTAAGAGTAAAAAGCAATTGGTGGAAATGAAATTGGAAGAATATTCTGGAAATTATAACTTATATAAGTTAAGTAATTACGAATATCCTTCCTCATTATCAGATGACTTATTCCGTATTGAATAGTAAAAAAAATAATTGTATCTTTGCATTTGTTTTATAAAGCTTTTTGAACGTAAATAAATCGTTATTAAATGTATATATATGAAAATTAAATTGATTATCATGAATTTTCTCCAATTTGCAATTTGGGGAGCCTATTTAACATCAATGGGTAATTATCTTGGTAGAGTGGAAATGGGTAATGAAATAGCTTGGTTCTATGCTATTCAAGGTATAGTTTCCATTTTTATGCCTACATTGATGGGTATTGTCGCAGATAAGTATATCCAACCGCAAAGATTATTAGGTCTGTGCCATCTCCTTTCCGGTATTTCAATGGTATCTCTCTGTTTGATAGGATTTTTTTATGAAATTCCTGATAAGTCGTTATTTATATCTATATATACTATAGGTGTGGCTTTTTATATGCCAACGCTCGCATTGTCAAATACTACTGCCTTTAATATTTTGAAAAATCATGGGTATGATACTGTAAAAGATTTTCCGCCTATTAGAGTATTCGGTACTATTGGTTTTATTGCTTCAATGTGGTTTGTCAACTGTGCTACAATGGACAATGGTAGTTTCTTTATGACTTTTGCAGAAAATAGTAATAAATTCCAATATACGTTTATGCAATTTGGTGTTTCCGGTTTCTTGGGTATCTTGATGTTTTTATATTCATTGATTTTGCCTCAATGTGCTATTAGTAAACATAAAAATACCAGTATTGTTGATGCATTGGGTTTGAGTGCATTCAAATTGTTTAAAACAAAGCAAATGGCTGTATTTTTTATTTTTTCGATGCTTTTGGGTATGTCTTTGCAAATTACAAATGGATATGCAACCCCTTTTATCACCAGTTTTAAAGGTATAGAAGCTTTGTCAGATACATTTGCAGCAAATAATGCTACATTACTTATCTCTATTTCTCAAATATCAGAAGCTTTATGCATCTTGCTTATCCCATTTTTCTTGAGAAGATTTGGAATAAAAGTAGTTATGCTTATTGCAATGTTTGCTTGGGTAATTCGTTTCGGTTGTTTTGCGATAGGCGATCCTGCATTTCCCGGTGTGTTATTGCTAATAATTTCTTGCATTGTGTATGGTGTTGCTTTTGATTTTTTCAATGTGTCAGGAGGTTTATTTGTAGATCAAGAGTGCCCGGAAGAGTATAAAGCATCAGGTCAAGGTTTGTTTATGTTGATGACAAATGGTTTGGGTGCAACTATTGGTACATTAGCTGCCGGTCAAGTGATAAATACTTTTTGTCAATGGCAAAATGGATATCTGTTAGGAGATTGGACATATGCTTGGTTGGTTTTTGCCGGTTTTGCTTTAATTGTAGCAATTTTATTTGCAATATTATTTAAATATAAACATAATCCCCGATAATATATTCTTATTATGGCAGAGAATGCGATTGATAAAATGGTATTGCGAACCGAATCTCTTGTGAAAATTTATGGTAAACGTACCGTAGTTAACGACGTTTCTATATCTGTAAAGCAGGGTGAGATAGTTGGATTATTGGGGCCAAACGGAGCCGGTAAAACTACAACATTTTATATGACTACAGGTCTTGTAATTCCTAATAAAGGTAAATGTTTTATAAATGATATAGATATTACCTCTTATCCTGTGTATAAAAGAGCGCAAGCAGGTATAGGTTATTTGGCACAAGAGGCTTCCGTATTTAGAAAAATGTCCGTCGAAAATAATATTAAAGCAGTTTTGGAGATGACAAATTTTTCTAAGGAGTACCAAAAAGAAAAGTTGGAGCAATTAATTGCTGAGTTTAGATTAGAGCACGTGCGTCATAACATCGGTGATAGATTGTCCGGTGGAGAAAGAAGAAGATGTGAGATTGCTCGTTGTTTGGCAATAGAACCTAAATTTATTATGTTAGACGAGCCTTTTGCCGGTGTAGATCCTATCGCAGTTCAAGATATTCAAGATATTGTTTGGCATCTAAAAGATAAAAATATTGGTATTCTTATTACTGACCATAATGTAGATGAAACTTTATCTATCACTGATAGAGCTTATTTGTTGTTTGAAGGTAAAATACTTTTTCAAGGTACTCCGAAAGAATTGGCAGATAATCCAATAGTGAAAGAGAAATATTTAGGAAGAGATTTTAAACTGAAACAAAAAACTAAAGTGGAAATATGATTGTAGGTCGTAAAAAATATGTACCTTTGCAGTCGATTTTTACAATTAGATTTCAATATGAAAATATTTTCAACTATTGAAGATGTTAAGTCTTTTGTTCAACAACAAAAGCTTAATAATCAGAAGGTAGGATTTGTTCCTACAATGGGAGCTCTTCATAAAGGGCATTTGTCGTTAGTTAAAACTGCAGTTGCAGAAAATGATGTTGTAGTAGTTAGCGTTTTTGTAAATCCAACTCAGTTTAATGATAAGAAAGACTTAGAAGTATATCCGAGAAATCTGAAAGCGGATTCAGAATTGTTGGAGTCTGCAGGAGTAACAGCTCTCTTCGCCCCTACACCGGATACTTTTTATTCTCCTGAAGAGATGAATAATACATTTCAATTCGATTTTAATGGATTGGATGCTGTTATGGAAGGTAAATTCCGTCCGGGCCATTTTAATGGTGTTGTTCAAGTAGTGAGTAAACTTTTTACTATTATTAATCCTGATAATGCTTATTTTGGAGAAAAAGATTTTCAACAGTTGGCAATAATCAGATATATGGTTAAAAAAATGGGATTCAATATAAATATTGTTGGATGCCCAATAGTAAGAGAAGAGAGCGGTTTGGCTTTGTCTAGTAGAAATGCTTTATTAAGTGAAGATCAAAAGAAACTGGCGTCAAATATTTATGCAGTCTTGAAAGAGAGTACTACTTTTTTTCATATGACTACTGTCGCCGAGTTAAAAGAAGCAGCAATAAAAGCAATTGAACGACATGATGGTTTGAAAGTGGAATATTTCGAAATAGTTGATGCCAATACCTTATTGCCTGTTACAAAATGGGAAGATTCCGATTATATAGTCGGTTGCATTACGGTATTTTGCGGGAAAGTTCGATTAATAGATAATATACGATATAAATAAATTTCTGTTTTTTATGTACGTAAATGTATTAAAGAGTAAAATTCATAGAGTTACTATTACGGAATCTTGTTTAGATTATATCGGTAGCATTACTATTGATGAGGATATTATTGATGCAGCAGGTATTATTCCAAACGAAAAAGTGCAGGTTGTAGATAATAATAACGGAAGTAGATTTGAAACTTATGTTATTCCTGGAGAAAGAGGAAGTGGTGTGATTTGTGTAAATGGCGCAGCTGCTCATTTGGTGAAAGTGGGGGATGTGATAATTATTATGGCATATACTTGGCTCCCGTTAGAAGAGGCGAAAGCGTTCAAACCAAAAGTTATTTTTCCGGATACTAAAACAAATAAATTATAAAAAAGGCTGACAATTGTCAGCCTTTTTTTATATTTCTATATTTGATGAATTAGAATTATCCGGTGAAATGTTCTCTTTCATAGATGCTGCATTCATCTTTAAGAGGTTAACCTCTTTGTCTGATAAATAACGCCACTTACCTCTTGGTAAATTCTTCTTCGTTAAGCCGGCAAAATATACACGGTCTAATTTAATAACATGATAATTCAAAGCATCAAAAAGTCGACGTACGATACGATTTTTTCCGGAGTGAATTTCAACACCTAATGTACGACGGTCGCCTTCTTTAACAAAACATATTTCGTCAACTTTAATTACCCCATCTTCTAATGTAATGCCGTCAACAATCTTATGAAAATCTTCGTCAGTAATATCTCTATCAAGGGTTACTTGATAAATTTTCTTTTTGTCGAATTTAGGGTGTGTTAATTTAGATGTTAAGTCACCATCATTAGTGATTAAAAGTACACCTGTAGTGTTTCTATCAAGGCGTCCTACCGGATATACTCTCTCTTTGCAAGCATTTTTTACTAAATCAAGCACTGTAAATCGCGCGTGTGTATCCTCTACTGTTGTAACACAATCTTTTGGTTTGTTTAGCAAGATATATACTTTTCGTTCTGTTTTAACAGGTTGATCATGGAAATAAACGCTATCTGTAGCAGGAATAATTTTTGTACCTAATTCAGTTACTACATTGCCATTAACGGTAATTACACCTGCTGTAATATATTCATCAGCTTCACGACGTGAGCACAAACCGGAGTTTGCAATGAATTTATTCAATCGCATTGGTTGTGATAAGTCTATATAACTATCGCGATATTCATATTGTTTCTTGTTGGAATATCTATTATTTTGCTGATAATTGTTGAAATTGTTGTTTCTAAATTGACCGTTTTTGTTGGATCGGTTGTTACCGTAATTATTGTTTCCATAATTGTTATTATAGTTGTTATTATTACGGTAGTTTTTATATCCATTATTTGAGCCTCCGTTATTATAACCATAATTATTGTTGTTATAATTATTGTTAGAATAACGATTATTTGTATTGTATTGGGAATTGTAATTACCATTAGGATTATATCTCCTATTTTGATTTTGGTAATTATTGAATTCACCATTTCTTGAACCATTTTGGTAGTTGTTGCGATTATAGCGGTTTCCATCATTGGAACCGTTATTGTTGTAACGATTTTGGCGGTTTTGATAGTTCGGATTCACATTGTTGTAACGTTGGTTACGATATTCTCCATTAAAATTTTGTTCTCGTGAATAGTTGTTGGGGCGGTTGTAATTATTATAATTGTAGGAAGTATTATTGCCCTCACGAGATATTCTACTTCCAATTCGAGGCCTTTTTATTTTGCCTTCATCGGCAGATTGACCTTCGTTGTTGTTGAATTGTGTGTCCATTATTAAAAGGTAAAATTATTATTAAAAAAGATACTAATTGTTTACTCGCTAAACTCTGCAAAGATACAATTTTTTTTTCGTATAAAAATGAACAGATTAATTTTTTTTATTTTTATGGTTTATATAATGATTATGTGAAAATAAATTACTAACTTTGCACGCATGTGTATTATAGAATATAATAATAAATAAATAACTCATATACAATTAATTATGAATATTACTCGTACGGATATTGATGCATTGAATGCAACAATTAATCTTCATTTTGACGAATCAGATTATTCTGAATTAGTAGAGAAAGAATTAAAAAAGCTACGCCAAAAAGCAAATGTTCCAGGATTCAGACCTGGTATGGTGCCTATGGGTATGATAAAAAAAATGTATGGCCGTAGCGTAAAAGCTGATGAACTTAATAAACTTATACAACAAAAATTATTCGAATACGTAAAAGATTTGGATATTTTGTGTGAGCCACTTCCTAATGTAGAAGATGAATCCAGAGCTATTGATTTTGAGAATGATAAAGAGTTCGATTTTAAATTTGATATTGCTTTAGCTCCTGCGTATGAGCCGGTCCTTAATAAAAATACATCAATCAAATATTATGATATTACTGTAACTGATGAAATGATTGATAATCAGGTTAAGAATTATGCTGCTCGTTTTGGCAATTATTCTCAAGTAGAAGAATTAGTTGATAAAAAGGATATGCTCAAGGGTAATATTCTTGAGTTAGATGCCGAAGGTAAAGTTGTAGAAACCGGTATAAAAGTAGATGATGCAGTTTTGAGCCCTGCTTATATCAAAGATGAAGAGCAACAAAAATTATTTGAGAATGTCAAGAAGGGTAGTGTAATTGTTTTTAACCCGAAAAAAGCATTTGAAAATGTTGCAGAAATCTCTTCTATGTTGAAAATTTCTAAAGAGAAAGCCGAAGTTTTGTCTGCAGATTTCAGATATGAAGTTACATCTATCACTCATTATGAGGAGTCTCCTATAGACCAATCATTATTTGATAAAGTATATGGTGAAGGTGTAGTGAAAACTGAAGAAGAGTTTAAATCTAAAGTTGCGGAAGGAATTAAAGAATCATATGTAGAAGACAGCAAATATAAATTCGGTATCGATGCAAAAGCTGCTATGATTAAAAAAATGGATAAATTAGAATTCCCTGAAGCTTTCTTGAAACGTTGGTTATTAGCTACTAACGAAAATATGTCAGAAGAAACTTTAGAAAAAGATTTCCCTGCAATGCTCGAGGATTTGAAATGGTATATTTGTAAAAGCAAAATTGCCTCTAAATTTGAAATTAAAGTAGAGGATGATGATATTAAGAATTTTGCTAGAAGAATGACAAGAATTCAATTTGCTCAATATGGTATGACAGGTATGCCTGATGATATATTGGATAATTATGCCAAGAATATGTTGAGTAAAGATGAAACTCGTCGTAATGTTATCGAAAAAACTCTCGAAGACAAAGTATTTGATGTAATTAAAAATAACGTTAAAGTAGTAGATACTACTGTTAGCGTAGAAGAGTTTAATAAATTATTTGAGTAATCAGATATTTCAATAAATAAAAATAGAATGTTATAGTTTATAACATTCTATTTTTTTTTGATATAAGAAGGAGTGTAATTAATACTGATATAAAAGAAGCAACAAAGATGCTGGACATTAACATAATTTGATATTTTATTGCTATGTCCGGAGAAGAACCTCCTAAAATTTGTCCGGTCATTGTTCCTGGTAAAGATATTAGTCCCATAATAGCCATTGATGCTATAGTTGGATTAAAGCTTTGAATTAATGCTCCTTTTATAAAAGGGGCATGAGCTTCCTTGTATGTAGCTCCATTTGCTAATCTGTAAATATACAATTGTCTGTCTCTATTAAAATTGTTTTTATAACTATTTATTGCAATTACATTTGCTGAAAGCATATTTCCCATTATCATTCCGCTTATCGGTACAAAATACCTCGCATCAAAAATATTTTCCAACTCTAATACCATATACATAAAATATAAATCTATCAATATTATTGTAAATAGTAAAGAACTTGAGATGGCAATAAATAATTCTTTATAAGATGATTTTGTTCTGCGAATTATAGTGTCAGAAGCAATTATTGTCATTATTAGCACCCATAATGCATTTACCCACCATAAGTTTAATTTAAACATATATTTAAGATAAAAGCCAACAAAGAATAATTGCACAGACATCCTTATTATTGATATAAAAGCATCTTTGGCAAGCCCTGTTTTATAATAATTCAGAAAAAATATCGGAATGGAAACTATAAGGAAGCCCCAAAACATAGAAGACAAAGAAATATCCATAATTATTGCAACTTAGGTATTAATATCTTGTTATCAAAAGAATTAGTAAACATTTCGTCATGTGATATGGCTAACATAGTAGTTCCGGATAATGACTTTAGAGTGTCAATTGTCATTAAAATAGATTTAGCGTCTAAAGCAGATGTCGGTTCATCTAACAATAATATAGGTTTTTTTAGAAGTATAGTGGTTGCTAATAGTATTCTCTGCTTTTCGCCCCCTGATATCTCGTTGATATTTGCGTTTAATAAATTTTCGTTTAACCCTAGTTGTTTGAAATAATAAAATATTTCTTGATTTGTAGGAGTGTTGTGCTTGTTTATCTTAAATTCAAAAGGAGAATAAATTAATTCTTTTACAGTAGTGTAAGGTAGAGATATGTCTTGAGGTAAATATGATGTAATACTTCTTATATATGCAAAATTATCATTATTGCATTGTCTACCATCCACAATAATATCGCCATTATTCGGACGTTCAAAACCCAATATAGCATTAATGATTGTGGATTTTCCACTACCGGAGGGGCCGTATAAAACGTATTTGTCTCCTCTATTAATATTAAAAGACAAATTATTAATCAATAATTTGTCTTTATATATGAAACTACAATTATTAAATGAAATCATTTTTTCTTAGTTGCGAATGACATGAATACTCCTAAGCACACACCTAACATTGCAGCAAATAATACTCTATACTCAGGAGGAAGCATGAATGTAATAGTATGAGCAGGAATCCAAAATAGAGGTATTGTTTTTTTGAAAAGGAAATTCCAAATTGTATTCCAATCTAAGTTTGTAAAAATTTCTCCAAAATGTATTTTTGTAAAATATCCTTTTAATGTTCCGCCATTATTGAGAATATGAGTATCACTCACTTTGTGAATTACCATAAATATTGGAGCAAAGATACAGTTCATAAATACGGAAATAGAGAAAGCAGCCAAGAAATGATAACCACTTTTAGAAGTAAAAATGCCGGTTTTGATTAATTCAGAATAGCTACCCTCTGAAGGTGTTATACCAAGTGTATTTAAAAAAGCAGGAACACCATTTGAAAAAATTGTCATGGCAGCAGAAATAAGTACTCCTAAAAAACCCCAAGTTATTCCACGAGGAATAACTCCAAAACCTTTTGAAGAATAATTTCCTGTTTTTATTCGCAAACCAATGCATTCTCCTGCTGTAGAAAGAATTGCAAATTTGGCAAAACTCATTAAATAAGGATGAGTGTTTGTTGCTGAAATAAACCATCCGTATACTGTGTTTGAAAAGAAAAAAGGAGCGAAAAACAGTACGGCGCAGATGATAAAAATAATGTCGTTTTTCTTCATATTATTGATGTTGAATTTATAAATAAAAAACCGACTATTAACTTTTATGCTATATAGTCGGTTCTGCAGTACCCAGAGCCGGGATCGAACCGGCATGGAAGTGAATCCACTGGTGTTTGAGACCAGCGCGTCTACCAATTCCGCCATCTGGGCATCTCCCTTAAAACTTTGCAAAGGTAGTAATATTTTTTTTATCTACCAAATTATTATTGTAAAAATAATTATTTTATTGATTAATAATAGTTTATGTGTCGTTTTTATTGTTGTTGTTACGGTAGAGTTTATGGATTTATTATCTTTTACTATTTTTATGTTTCAAAATTTGTTCGATTGTATCATGATTGTTATGATATTTTTGTAAATTTGCAGTGGATTAATTATATGCATTATGAAAAAATTTTATCATTTATTTTTAGTAGCAATCATCCTTTGTATTTCGGGATGTAGTATTGTAAACAGTGTAAAAAGTGCTTATGAGTTAACAAAATGCAAATTTGATTACAATCGAATAAGCGATGTTAGTATTGCAAATGTGAAAGTCAGTGAAGGCTTAACAGTTTCTAATATTGCTAATTTGTCTAAGTTTTTATTGAGTGATTTTTCTTCTCTGCCTATTGACATGATAGTACATTTAGACGTTACAAATCCTTCTGAGAAAACCGCTTCAATTCATGGTTGTGATTATACAATAAATATAGATGGTTTAGATATTGCAGAGGGAAACTTGAATTCTCCTTTTGAAGTCGAAGCAGGAAAAACCGGCATAATGTCTTTAAGAGTACAAACAGATTTAAAAAGCGTTATTACAGCCGATAATCGTAGTAAAATTGTTACAATGGTTAAAAATTTATCCGGAATTTCTTCCGATAAATCAAAAATAGATTTGAACTTAAAACCATATTTTAAATCCAATAATAGAGTGGTATCAAGTATTTCTATCCCGGTTTATTTTGAATATAATGGTAAACAAAGTAAATAGTAAATCTATGAATTGGTCCCAATTAATTACTACAAAACGTTTTGGGATGGAAGATTATCATCAGAAACACGATGATAGATCTGAATTTGAAAGGGATTTTGATAGGTTAGTGTTTTCTCCGGCTTTTAGAAGATTACAGAATAAAACTCAAGTATTTCCATTACCGGGGCATATTTTTGTGCATAATAGATTGACTCATAGTCTTGAAGTATCTACCGTAGGTAAATCTATAGGCAATAAAATTTCAACTGAGTTGTATAAGAAATATCCGGAAATACCCTCATTATTTTCTATAGGAGCTATTGTTTCTGCTGCTTGTCTTGCACATGACCTTGGTAACCCTCCTTTCGGACATTCCGGGGAAAAGGCTATTGGTGCTTTTTTCTCCGAAAGTGTTGGGCAATCTTACAAAGAAATAGTTGATGTATTGCCGGAACAATGGTCAGATTTTGAAAAGTTTGAGGGTAATGCCAATACTTTTAGAATGCTAACTAATAAATTCTTGGGTCGTCGTGATGGCGGTTTTGTACTAACTTATTCAACATTGGCATCTATTGTTAAATATCCATACCCGTCTATAGCTTCCCCTAATGGAAAAAATAAATTTGGTTTTTTTCAATCAGATATAGGCTCTTATCAGAAAATTTCTAACGAATTAGGTATTCCTTTATTGTCGGAAAAAGAAAATTGTTTTGCCCGTTTCCCTCTCGTTTATATCGTTGAAGCTGCAGATGATATCTGTTATCAAATAATGGATGTAGAGGATGCCTTTAAACTTAAAATTTTTGATTTTCAGCAAATTAAAAATATGTTTTTTCCGTTCTTTGATTGTGTAAAACAAGAAAGAATAGAAAGAATTTTAAAAAATATTTATGATGAAAATGAAAAAATTGCTTATTTGCGAAGTAGTGTTATAGGTACATTGGTAGAATCGGTAAGTGATGTTTTTTTACAACATGAACAAGAAATATTGAATGGTTCTTTTAATAAATCTTTGATTTCCGCACTACCAAAAGAGAAATATGATGTGTATAATAATGTATCTCAATTATCACTTAAATATATATATCAATCACAGATGGTAGTTGATATAGAACTTGCCGGATATAAAATTATTTATGAATTGTTGAAAGTGCTGATAGATGCAATAATGTCGCCTAAAAAAGCATATTCACAGCAAATTTTACGTCGTATTCCTGCCCAATATGACATATATTCAGATTCTAATTATATAAAAATTTTAAGTGTATTGGATTATATTAGTGGTATGACGGATGTTTATGCTCTTGATTTATATAGAAAAATAAATGGAATGAGCCTACCAATGATTTAAATTGTTACTTTTTTTGTGTTCCCTCTTGTGAAAGTAAAAAAAATCCTTTAAATTTGTAGTCGAAAATTATTGAAGAAATTTTAGGTAAAATTTAATATATTTTATGAATAACGAAAAGAGAGTTTATACCTTCGGAAATGGAAAGGCAGAAGGTAGTGCAGATATGAGAAATCTGCTTGGTGGTAAGGGAGCAAACCTTGCTGAAATGAATCTTATCGGAGTGCCTGTGCCTCCGGGATTTACTATTACAACAGAAGTTTGCAACGAGTATTTTGAAAAAGGTAAAGAACGTGTAGTAGAACTTCTTAAGAGTGATGTTGAAAAAGCTTTAGCTAATGTAGAAACTCTTATGAATTCTAAATTTGGTGATATTGACAACCCTCTATTGGTATCTGTTCGTTCCGGAGCAAGAGCATCTATGCCGGGTATGATGGATACCATTTTAAATTTAGGGTTAAATGATAAAGTAGTTGAGGGTTTGATTCGTAAAACAAATAACCCTCGTTTTGTTTGGGATTCATATCGTCGTTTTGTTCAAATGTATGGAGACGTTGTTCTCGGTATGAAGCCTACAGACAAAGCTGCTATCGATCCTTTTGAAGCTATTATTGAAAAAGTAAAAGAAGAGAAAGGTGTTAAGTTAGACACCGAGCTCGAAGTTGAAGATTTACAAAAATTAGTCACATTATTTAAACAAGCTGTTAAAAATCAAACAGGAAAAGATTTCCCTGAAGATGCATATGATCAATTGTGGGGTGCAATATGTGCTGTTTTTGATTCATGGATGAATGAAAGAGCAATATTGTATCGTAAGATGGAAGGTATACCTGCTGAATGGGGTACTGCTGTCAATGTACAAGCAATGGTGTTCGGTAATATGGGTAATACCTCTGCTACAGGTGTTTGCTTCTCACGTGATGCTGCTACAGGTGAAGATATCTTTAATGGAGAATATCTGATAAATGCTCAAGGAGAGGATGTGGTAGCAGGTATTCGTACTCCACAACAAATTACTAAAGAAGGTTCTCTTCGTTGGGCTAAATTGGCTGATGTTTCTGAAGAAGAGCGTGCTTCTAAATATCCTTCTATGGAAGAGGCGATGCCTGAAATATATAAAGAATTAGACGAATTGCAAACAAAACTTGAAAATCACTATCGTGATATGCAAGATATGGAGTTTACAGTTCAAGAGGGTAAATTATGGTTCTTACAAACTCGTAATGGTAAACGTACCGGTGCCGCTATGGTAAAAATTGCTATGGATATGCTTCATCAAGGTATGATTACAGAGCAAGAGGCTGTATTACGTGTTGAACCAAATAAATTGGACGAATTATTACATCCTATTTTCGATAAAGCAGCATTGAAAAAAGCTGTAGTTCTTACAAAAGGTCTTGCAGCATCTCCGGGTGCAGCTTGTGGTAAGATAGTATTTAATGCGGAAGATGCTGCTATTTGGGCTGATAGAGGTGAAAAAGTAGTGATGGTTCGTATAGAAACTTCTCCAGAAGATTTAGCCGGTATGGCAGTTGCTCAAGGAATATTGACAGCTCGTGGCGGTATGACATCTCATGCTGCTGTAGTAGCTCGTGGTATGGGTAAATGCTGTGTTTCCGGTGCAGGTGCCCTTGTTATCGATTATGCAAATAAAACATTAAAGGTTGCCGGTCATACTCTTAAAGAAGGCGATTTTATTTCAATTAATGGTTCTACCGGTGAAGTCTATTTAGGTGCTGTTGCTACTAAAGATGCTGAACTTGATGCCGATTTCACTGAATTAATGAATTTGGCTGATAAATATTCAAGACTAAAAGTACGTACAAATGCTGATACTCCACACGATGCGGAAACTGCTCGTAAATTTGGTGCTGTTGGTATAGGACTTTGTAGAACAGAACACATGTTCTTCGAAGGCGAAAAAATTAAAGCAATGCGTGAGATGATTCTCGCAGAAACATTAGAAGGTCGTCGCGCTGCTTTACGTAAAATATTACCTTATCAACAAGCCGACTTTAAGGGTATATTTAAAGCAATGGAAGGTTGCCCTGTAACTGTTCGTTTGTTAGATCCACCTCTCCATGAGTTCGTTCCTCATGAGGAAAAAGAACAAAGAGAATTGGCTGAAATTATGGGCGTTACTTTTGATTATATTCGCAATAGAGTAAACTCTTTACACGAAGCTAATCCAATGTTAGGACACAGAGGTTGTCGTTTAGGAAATACTTATCCGGAAATTACAGAAATGCAAACAAAAGCTATCTTAGGTGCTGCTTTAGATCTTAAGAAAGAAGGTGTGGTTGCAATTCCGGAAATTATGGTTCCTCTTACCGGTATATTGTATGAGTTTGCAAATCAAGAGAAAATCATTCGTGAAACTGCAGAAAAATTGTTTGCTGAGCGTAATGACCGTATTGATTTTAAAGTAGGTACAATGATTGAAATTCCTCGTGCTGCTTTAACAGCTAATAGAATTGCAAGTAAGGCTGAATTCTTCTCTTTCGGTACAAACGACCTTACTCAAATGACATTCGGTTATTCTCGAGACGATATTGCCTCTTTCTTACCTGCATATTTGGATATGAAGATTTTGAAAAACGATCCATTCCAAGTGTTGGATAGAAATGGCGTGGGACAATTAGTGCAAATGGCTACAGAAAAAGGTCGTAGTGTACGCCCTGACTTGAAATGTGGTATTTGTGGCGAACATGGAGGTGAACCATCTTCTGTTGAATTCTGCCATATCGTCGGTCTCGATTATGTCAGTTGTTCTCCTTTCCGCGTTCCAATTGCACGCTTAGCAGCCGCGCAGGCAGCTATTAGGAATAAATAGTACCAATATTTGATAATAAAATAATTAATTACGAGGGGTTAAAGTGCTACGTCAATACTTTAACCTCTCGTTTTTTCTATAATAAGCCTATAATAATAGCCGCTATTCCGTGTGCCAATCGCAAATAATAGCAAACGGGATAACTTTTTTAAGAGCAACTGTTTTACATTATAAGAGTATATAAGAGTTATTTCTTATAAAAATTATAATTATGAAAATAGTATCAATGAAACCCGTAGTTCAGAAACCTTGTAAGGATGGTTTCTGGGCAGTGTACATCCGATTCACGCTTTATGGACGGTGTCATTTTTGGAAGACATCAAAGGTAGTATCATTTTGAGGGTTTGTTTGGCGAATCGGCATTTTATTTGTATCTTTGTCGCAGAATTTGCGTTATTATGACTATTGTTTTGTCGCACAAAGTAGGAAAGCATTATGTATATACACGAAAGAGAAAATTGGACAAACTTCCGTTGGGACGCTTCTACAATGTCTCATCACAGATTAACAAGGATAAGAACTACTATTACGACATCTTGGAGCAGATGCAGCATGGCGATGGTGACATTACAGAATGGTTGATGTGGTATCTGCAGAAATTGGTAAATGCACTCGACGAGGCTGACACAATTGTCACTACCATCTTGAACAAGAGTTTCTTCTGGCAGAAAGCTTCCGCTGTACCAATGACAGAAAGGCAGACGCAACTGCTCAATCTGTTCCTTGACGGCTACGAGGCAAAGATAACGTCAAAGACATGGGCAACATTGGCGAAATGTTCGAAGGACACCGCCATACGCGACATACAGGATCTTGTCGATAAGAATATACTCATAGAGGATATTCCTGGAGCAAAGCGCCCAAGTTATTCCATCGTCTATGATGCAGAAAACCTTTCGCAGTTCTTTACTGAAGTAAGTATTTCCGAGGAGAATGGCATTACGTATCTAAAAGCCATATTCAAGGGAAAGAAACCTGTGAGTGAAAGATTGTTGAAACTTGATGCGGAGCGATTCAAGAAAGGAGACCTCCCTTTGTCAAATCTGCTTAGTAAGTACTGCTCATATATAGCCAAAAGTAATTGAATAATCTCATTTTTTTACAACCTCTGCCACGAAATGGCGTAGCCTTCGTGTACTTTTGCAGAAAAATTCGATTTTATATGCCAGACAATGATAGAGGACAAAGCCTAATAACCAAATACGTCTGGGTGATAGAGACTATCTATCGCAGACGTAAGATTTCATTCAAGGAGATAAACGAGCTGTGGCTTCGCGATGAGATAAGCAGAGGAGTGGATATTCCCAAACGCACTTTTGATAACTGGCGTTATGTCATCTGGGATATGTTCGGTATCAGCATCGTCAATGAGAATCGTGGAGAATATCGCTACTATATCGAAAATGAGGAAGACATTAGTAAAAACGGACTTCGTTCATGGTTATACAACACTTTCTGTGTGAGCAATGCCTTAGCCAACAGCCAGAGCATCAAAGACCGCATCATTCTGGAATACGTGCCGTCTGGCCAGAACTATCTTCAGCCCATCATTGAGGCTATGAAGGAAAACCGTGTACTGAACATGACCTACCACAGTTATTGGAAGGACGAGGAGAACAATTTCGATATACAGCCATACTGTGTGAAGTTGTTCCGTCA
>JAEDFN010000018.1 GCA_016292775.1 Paludibacteraceae bacterium | reverse complement strand
CGCCAATGCCTCTTTAGTACGTTGGCTTATAAGGTTGCGCTCTATCTCTGCTGAAAGTCCAAAGGCAAAAGCAAGTACTTTGCTCTGAATATCATCACCCAGACGGTAATTGTCTTTGATGGTCCAGACACGGCATTCCTTTGTCATACAGATATTCAGTATCTCCATAATCATAAAGAGATTCCTGCCAAGGCGCGACAACTCACTACAGATGATAATGTCATCCTTGTTGACTTTCTTCAGTAGATTGCCAAGTTGTCTCTTGGTATAATTCCTTGTTCCACTGATAGTTTCTTCTATCCAGTCGTTAATCACTATGTTGTTGTTTTCGCAAAATTTATTGATTTCAAAACGTTGGTTTTCGACTGTTTGTTTGTCGCTACTTACTCTTATGTATCCGTAAATCATTGTTTTATGTTTTTAAATTAAAAATAATGTTGGTAATATATAACAATAAAAACAATGATATAGTATAATATCCACTCTCTTTTTTTATTTTTATGGAAAACAGTAACGGAATAGTGAATCTCGTTAGAAAAAAAGCATAAAAACAGATAAAAGTCGCTGGAAAAATGACATCAACTTTTGCGAAAGTCGTTGGAAAAAAGTATCTTATTAGATGAGTATAAAATAGTTATAAAATAATTGAAGTAACTATTATTAAATCACTACTTTTTTACATAATAATTGCTACTTCTTCACGGCTACTACTGCTGTGCCGGAGGCGATGACTATGAGCATGTTACTGCCGTTGTTGCCTAATGTTTCGTAGTCGATGTCTACGCCTACTATTGCGTTTGCCCCTATTTGTTGCGCGCGATTTTCCAATTCTTTTAGTGCGTTGTAGCGCGATTTTATCAGCTCTTCTTCGTATGACCCGCTGCGCCCTCCAAAAAAGTTTGTTAATGATGCTTTAAAGTCTTTGATGATGTTTACTCCTGCTACTACTTCTCCGAATATTACACCTTTATATTCTCTTATCTCGTAGCCTTCGATGGTTGGTGTCGTTGTAATTATCATAATTATTCTGTTTTATGGTTGTTAATATCAATTATTATTTGATGCTGTTTCGTTTTGCAAATATACATTTTTTTCTTGTATAAAAAAAGAGGTTGTGTATTTCTCTATACACAACCTCTTTTATTTTTTGTAAAGAACTTGAATTATTTACGAAGACCAAGCTCTTTAACGATAGCGCGGTAACGCTCAATGTCGATTTGTTTTAAATAGTCGAGCATTCTACGGCGTTTACCTACAAGCATCTTAAGTGCGCGCTCTGTGCTATAATCTTTATGATTTGACTTGAGGTGCTCAGTCAAATGGCTAATACGGTATGAAAACAATGCTATCTGAGCCTCAGGTGAGCCGGTATCAGTGTTAGACTTTCCGTATTTTCCAAAGATTTCTTTTTTCTTTTCTGCGTCTAAATACATAATTATTAATTATTTAAAGTTTAGTTTGCTTTGGCTCGAAAGCCGGCACAAAGGTATATCTTTTATTTGAATTGGCAAAATGTTTCTTAAACTTTTTTTATTTCACTGTAATGCTGTATATATTCAACCCCGATTTTACCTCTTGTGCTACCAAAATGCTGTCGCCTTTCAAGTTCGCAAATTTATATACTCCATGCTCTGAGTGGGTGTGTCCTCCTAAAATGATGTCTATATCTGCCTTGCCGGTTTCTATCAGGGTTTTATCACATATCGAGTCGGGAGAATCCGTTGAGAACAATCCTAAATGTGATAAGGCTATTATTAAATTGCATTTCTCTTTTTTACGTAATATATCGGCATATTTCTCTGCAGCTTCTATCGGGTTGTTATATGTTACTCCTTTGATGTTGTTTGGCGAAATTAGTCCGCTCGGATTTACACAAAGTCCTAAAACGCCTATTCTCCATCCATCCTTTTCTATTATTGTGTATGGACTTATTAATTCTTCGAGGGCGGTGCCTTTTACGTCATAGTTGCAGCATACTATCTTGTAATTCATCTCTTTGATGCGTGCTGCAAGGGTGTCTATGCCAAGGTCGAATTCATGATTACCCAATGTGGCGGCGTCGTATCGCATTAGGTTATATGCTTCTACTTCTACTCGCCCGTTGTAAAAATTGAAGTATGGCGAACCTTGAAACATGTCGCCGGCATCAAGCAAAATAGTATTTGGATTGTCGTTGCGCAACGAGTCGATAACTGCCGCTCTGGCTTCGAAACCTCCTCGGCCTTTCAAGGGCTCTACTTGACTGTGACTGTCGTTAGTGAATATTATTTGTAGCGGTGTGCGCTCTTGTTTACATCCGAAAAAGAGTAGTGATATTGATATTACTATAGCTGTATATATTTTTTGTTTCATCGTTTTATCCTCCTTATTTTATTTCGTTATTCTGCCGTCTTTGACTCCTTGTATCTCTTTGCCTTCCGAGGTCTCTTCCTCTATGTATTGGAGAATAATATCGCGTAACGACTTGTCGGTTTTTATTATTTCTGTGTAATTTGCTAATGGAGTCATTTGGTCGTTGCCGTAAGAGAGATAGTCGTTTGTAGCTATATAATATTCTTTTTCAGGATCTATTTCATTGCCTTGCAGTAGTAAATTCTCTGCTTTTTCGGATTTTGTTATGCTCATCGTAATACCCGATACCGCTTCTCCCCCTCGCATTGCAATGATGTTTGCAAGGGTGATGATGTCGCTCCCTTTTAATTTTAGTATCACTAATGTATTTTCAAATGGTATGATGCTGAAAATGTTGCCGATAGTAATGTCTCCTTCGTATAGAGATGCTCTTATGCCGCCCATGTTCGTTATAGCTGCTGATGTAGAAGGTTCGTTTTTTCGGGCTTCCCGAAGCATTATGTCAGCAATAAGGTTGGATAATTCACCTTCCGGCTGTTCTGCTTCTTGCGTTTTTGGTGAATGACCTATTACTTTGTTCATCTTTTCGTCCAATTTGTTTTTGTAACTTAGGATGAAGTTGTGCATAGTTGCATTCTTTATAGTATCACCTGCATAGATGGGTATGAGTTCGCTTTTTACTATTTCCGGTTTGCTTGTGTCGTATTTCATCATGTCAGTGAGGTATATAACCAATGATACACTGAATAGCAATACGAAAACGTAGATAACTTTTTTCATCGATTGAGGTTTTATTATTTTATTGTTGATGTTCTATTTGATATCCGAAATTGCGCAGTTTGCGCTCTCGGTTTCTCCAATCTTTTTCCACTTTTACATATAGTTGAAGGAAAACTTTTTTGTTGAAAAATTTCTCGATATCGTGGCGTGCTTCGGTGCCTACTTTGCGTAGAGCTGCTCCTCCTTTCCCTATCAATATGCCTTTTTGAGACTCTCTTTCGCAGAAAATTACGGCACTGATCCGTATGATGTTATCGTCTTCTTTGAACGATTCTACTGCTACTTCAACGGCGTATGGCACCTCTTTGTCGTAGTTGAGAAGGATTTTTTCTCTTATTATCTCGTTCACAAAAAAGCGTTCCGGCCGGTCGGTAAGTGCATCTTTATCAAAAAATGCAGGTGATTCCGGTAGTAAATCTTTGATGTGCTTGAAAAGAGGCTCGATATTGAATTTTTCTATTGCAGATACAGGGAAAATTTCGGCATGTGGCAACTCTTTATGCCAGAAGTCTACAAGTTCTTCTAATTTCGGCTGGTCGATAAGGTCTATTTTGTTGATTATAAGTATAGTTTTTACATCTTTCATCGCCTTTACTTTTTCCATAAAAAAGGCGTTTTTCTCTATACTATCGAGTACGTCTGTTACATAAAGGAGTATGTCGGCATCTGTCAATGCTGATTCCGAGAAGTTTAGCATACTCTCTTGTAATTTGTAATTCGGCTTTAGCACTCCCGGTGTGTCGGAATATACTATTTGAAAGTCTTCCCCGTTTACTATGCCCATAATTCTATGACGGGTAGTTTGGGCTTTGGATGTGATGATAGAAATTCTTTCGCCTACAAGGGCGTTCATTAATGTGGATTTCCCTACATTCGGGTTGCCCACAATATTTACAAAACCTGCTTTATGCATAAGATAGATAATCCGTCGTTTTTTTGTCTATGGCAACGTGCTATTGACTACGATTTCGGTTCTGCAAAGTTACAAATATTTTTTTTAAGGTCAAACTCATTATATGTTGCTGAAATATAATGAGTTTGACCTTTAGTATATTTTTTAATAGTGATAAATTTTTGTATTATGAGAGTGCTATTTTAATTGTCCTAATGATGCAGGTAATACGGCTAATCCATAAATTTCCGTTGTACCTAATTGAAAGTTATCCACATGTACTATACCGTTTTTCAATATCATACATCGGTTGCCGTTATTAACGTCTTTTATTGCGATATAAGTATCACCTTTACTAATGCACATGCCCAGGAATCTACAATTATTTCTTTGATAATATAATTTGTCGTTTTTGTATATATAAGTACTTCTATGTGATCCGGTACCATTGTCTTCTTCGCAACAAACATATATGTCATCATCATATTTAATTAAGTCTAATCCATACATGTTATAATCGTATTTACTGTGAAATAATTTAGACGTATCCCCGTAAATGTTTATTATTTCTCCTTTAGTATTATATGTGGCTGGAACGCGTCGAAGACGGATGTCTTGGGATGGATCTTCATATAAATAATAATTAAGTAATGTTAGATCATTCCTTTTGTTTACACAAAATCCGACAGCCGGTGTTGTTGTGTTTAGAGTGTCATTTGCATGCATAATTATTTTCCCGTCTTTCCAAATACATGGTAATTTCCCATTTACGCACCACTCAAATCCAAAACAATAAACATTTCCATATGCTCTTATAATGCCTTGAGGTTGACTGAATAAGGGCATAGAAGAGTAGGTAATCATTTCTAAATCCAAATTATAATATTGTTTATCTTCCCAATATTGTGGAATATAACTATATACATCGAATTCGTCAGGAATCTCAGAATATAATCTTACAATGTCGTTGTATACATCTACAAAAAATTTGTCTTTCCGAAATATTCCATTTAAATAGTCATACATCATGTCTGTATTTTTCCAAAGAACTATCGGATTTTTTTCACCAGTATTAAACCAACTAAGAGTGTATACATTGTTATTGCTAATATAAACGTCTATTATACTATTCTCAGAGTCTTCCAAATAGTGTCTTTGTCCTCCGTCTATAAAACCGTAAAATCCTCCATATGTATCTTTACCCCAATACATTACAGTGCCTTCATTAGTATGTTCGTATGCCGGATTACCTGTGATATAATCTTCTTGTTCTTCGTTATTATTTTCTCCTCCTTCGTTGTTATTGTTGTTAAAACGATCATCACAACAGCAAAATAATACTAATGATATTATTATCGTGCCTAAAAATATTATCCTTTTCATAAACTATGATTTTTATTTTGTTAATACTATTTTATTTGATTTTACTAAAGTGTTTTTATAAAAATATCCTATGATGTATATGCCCTTTTGTAAATCAGAAAAATTTATTTCTTCGTTTGAATTATAATGTTTTAAAATACTACCGGTCATATCAAAAATTTTGATATTATCAATATTAAGATTGCTTGCTCCTTCTTGATTAAATTCAGAAGGTAATGTCGGATAATTTAAAGAAATATAATTTGTATTTTCATAAAATTCACAAGCTCCAACATCTATTGTGTTATCAAAAGCTCTTATATTACAATTAATGTCATAATTTAATAGATGATTATTTTGATATTTTAATCCTGATCTAATTATTAAAGTGTCGTATTTATCAAAATTTCCTTTATCGTAAGCAGGACTATAATTTTGTATGCGATAGTCAAAATTGGTTGAATCGACAAACATAGGGTCATCATCATTGTTCCATCCTAAATCCTGCCCAAGTAAATTCCAATATGTGTTATTAATAGAAAATTCAATTATGTTATTGCGATAGGAAACCACATTTTTAGTATTATCATAATATTCTATATCAGAGCCATTATCATATAAAATTGAATTTGTAATTATTGTATTGGAATTAATTCCAAATATTAATGAATAGCAATTATTTTCACATGTGTTATTGGCTATTGTATTATTCATTATTTCAACATGACTGGCTATGTTTGAAATAATGGCATCGGATAATACACCTAATAGGTTTTGATGTATGTAGTTGTTTGCTATTATATTATTTATTAATAGTGTGTATTCGTTATATCTATCTCCATCAACTCCACTATTTTCTAAATAAATAATTGGTGCACCATCATTTTCTTTTATAGTAAGATTTGATAAAATAGGATTGTTTTGTACAACTCTAATAGCAGCACCTTGTCCTCTACCATTTCTTAGAGTAAATCCATCAATTACAATTCCTCTTGTATAATGAAGAGAATCTGGATTAACTCCTTCTATCCAAATACAATTATAACTATTTTGTCCTTCTATAATGGATTCATAGTATTTCCAATTATTTCTTTCTTCTAATGAAGTTTCTTTACCACTAAATCCACCATAAATGTGTATTAAATTTGCATGACTTTGATAATAATATTTGATGTTGTTTATGATTGTGTCAATTTTTTCTCCATGCCATAGTAAAATAGGAGAATAAGTTCCGTATCTAACAAAAATAGTATCCCCGGGATTTGGATGTATTGGACCTTGTGTATCCCATTTTTGGGAAGGATTAACGGTATAATCTTGTAATAAATCAGGAAAATCTGCAGCTGCATTCCCCCAAGATGATCCATCTTTGGTTCCGGAACCCCCTTCTGAAATATACCAAATAGTGGAGTAACTATTAGAGAAACAAATAATTAGAATTAGTATAAGTGTGACTATTCTTTTCATAACATTTTGTTTTTTAAGGGGTTAGTATTTTTTTTATAAATCGCATTATGGTTGATTTATGCATTACAAAGATATATAAATATTTAGAAATTCCTATTCTTTTTTTAGATAAATTTCATTTTTGCTTGTTCTTTGTAATAGCAAAGGAATAAATTAACTGCTTTATTTATTGTGTAAACAAATTTTTTTGTACCTTTGCAAAGTTAAAAGTAATATTAATCATAGGGTTACTTTTCCGCTTCATGCAGTATGCTGTTGATACGGGTAATCTGGGAAGGTGAGTGTGTAGCCCTTTTTTTTGTTTTTTTATATATGAGTAATTTAGTTGCTATTGTAGGTCGCCCTAATGTGGGTAAATCTACTCTTTTTAACCGCTTTACCAAGAGTCGTCGTGCTATTGTTAATGAAGAGGCGGGTACTACTCGTGACCGTCAATATGGTCTTTGTGAGTGGTGTGGTAAAGATTTTTCTATTGTTGACACCGGTGGTTGGGTTGTAAATTCCGATGATGTTTTTGAAGAAGAGATTAATCGACAAGTGGCTATCGCTATCGAAGAGGCCGACGTTATTTTGTTTGTTGTAGATGTACTTAGCGGTATTACGGATTTAGACCTTCATGTTGCCAAAATTCTTCGCGCTTCCAAAAAAAATATTGTCTTGGTTGTAAATAAAGTAGATACTTTCGACCTTCAATATCAAGCTGCGGAATTCTATTCTTTAGGTCTTGGCGATCCGTTTATCTTCTCTGCCGTGAATGGTCTTGGTTCCGGTGAGTTGCTCGACCACCTCGTTACCTTCTTGCCTGATAATGATGCTCTTCTTGAAGAAAACTTACCTCGATTTGCTGTTGTTGGCCGCCCTAATGCCGGAAAATCTTCTATCATCAATGCTTTTATCGGCGAGGATAGGCATATTGTTACAGATATTGCAGGCACCACGCGCGACTCGATTTATGCCCGTTACAATAAATTCGGTATGGATTTCTATCTTGTAGATACTGCCGGTATTCGTAAAAAAGCTAAGGTGAACGAGGATATCGAATATTATTCCGTGATTCGCGCTATTCGTGCTATCGAGAATGCGGATGTATGTATTCTCATGATTGATGCTACTCGCGGTATTGAGAGTCAGGACCTTAATATTTTCTCTTTAATCCAAAAAAATAGAAAGGGACTTGTAGTGTGCGTCAATAAATGGGACCTTGTTGAGAGTAAAACGTCGAAAGATATAAAGCGTTACGAAACCGCTATTCGTGAGCGCCTTGCTCCGTTTACCGATTTCCCGATTATTTTCACTTCCGCTATTTCCAAACAACGTATTTTTAAGGTGGTGGAAACTGCTATGGAGGTTTATCAAAATAAGAAACGTAAAATTTCTACCGCAAAGCTGAACGAGTTCTTCTTGCCGTTAATCGAAAATTATCCGCCTCCTGCATATAAGGGTAAGTATATCAAGATAAAATATGTATCACAATTGCCGGATACTCAGGTACCTACTTTTGTTTTCTTCGCTAATTTACCTCAGTATATCAAGCAACCTTATATGCGCTTTTTAGAAAATAAATTACGAGAAAATTGGGAATTCACCGGTACTCCTATTTTGCTTTTCCCGCGTCAAAAATAGAGTCTTTCGGTGTGATTCTATTCTTTTTCAGAGCTTTCATTTCCTTGGGTTATGATATGGAAGAGAGGTTTGTTAGTTTTCTCGAAAAAATAATATAAAAATAATTTATCATTATGGTATCTTTTATAGTATCTATTGTGCTTCTTGTGTTAGGCTATATTTTCTATGGCCGATTTGTGGCAAAAGTGTTTGGTGCTGATTCCGAACGTGTTACTCCTGCTATCTCTTCTGCCAATGGTGTTGATTATGTGCCTATGCCTGCTTGGAAGGTTTTCCTTATTCAATTTTTGAATATTGCCGGCCTGGGACCAATTTTCGGAGCTATAATGGGTGCTATGTATGGTCCTTCTGCTTTCCTTTGGATTGTTTTCGGATCTATTTTTGGCGGTGCCGTTCACGACTATCTTTCCGGCATGCTTTCTCTTCGCCGTAATGGAGCCTCTTTACCCGAAATTATTGGGGAAGAGCTCGGTAATGTGGTAAAGCAATTTATGAGGGTTTTCGCCCTTATCCTTATGTCGCTTGTCGGTGCCGTGTTTGTTAGCGGTCCTGCCGGATTACTCCATGGAATGGTTACTTCCATGTCGGTTACTGCGTGGATTATCATCATCTTTGTTTATTATATTCTTGCCACGCTTTTGCCTATAGATAAACTTATTGGAAAAATATATCCGCTTTTTGGTATTGCTTTGCTCTTTATGGCTGTGGGTATTTTGGTCTCTCTTTTTATCAATAATGCTCCAATTCCTGAAATTACTGAGGGGCTTGCCAGTCAACACCCAAAGGGATATCCTATTTTCCCTATGCTTTTCGTTTCTATTGCTTGTGGTGCCGTTTCCGGGTTTCATGCTACGCAATCGCCGATGATGGCCCGTTGTCTTAAAAACGAGAAGTGGGGTAGACCTTGCTTTTATGGTGCCATGATTGCCGAGGGAGTGGTTGCTCTTGTGTGGGCGGCTGCCGCTTCTTCTTTCTTCGGCTCTGTAGGCGGTCTGCAGAATTTTGTCGCTTCTCTGCCTCCTACTGCCAATGCCGCTGCCGAAGTGGTGGACCTCATCTCTCGTACTTGGCTTGGTAAGGTAGGTGGTTTGCTCGCTGTGCTTGGTGTTGTCGCCGCTCCTATCACTTCCGGCGATACTGCTTTCCGTTCCGCACGTCTCATCGCTGCCGATTTCTTGAAAATCGACCAAACTTCAGTTGTCAAACGACTCCTCGTTTCTATCCCTATCTTTGTAGTCGCTTTCTTTATCTTGCAAATTAATTTTGATATTATTTGGAGATATTTTGCTTGGTCGAATCAAACCCTTTCCGTGTTTACTTTCTGGGCTTTAACGGTTTATCTGTTCAAGGAGAATAAATGCTATTGGATTACTCTTATCCCGGCGTTGTTTATGACTGCAGTTTGCTCTTCTTATATCCTTGTAGCACCTACTCCGGAAGGTTTCGGATTGCCGAATTTATACGGATATATCTTCGCCGCTGTGGTATGCACTATATTTGCATTCCTCTTCGCCCGTTTCGCGCTTAAATACAAGGGTGAAAATAAGAATTTTAAAGGAAATTAAGCCCCTCGGCACTGAATATTGTCTTCTTTCACATATTTATTATATCGTTATAGTACTTTTTTAATTCATATCACTGTGAGCATTTATGATTTTGCCAAGGATATTATTCTGAATACCGATACAACCCTTTTTATTACAGGTCGCGCCGGTACGGGTAAAACTACGCTCCTTCGATATGTGGCGGAGTCTTCTCAAAAAAATACTGTCGTCGTTGCTCCTACCGGTATTGCCGCAATTAATGCCGGCGGGGTCACTATTCATTCGTTTTTCAAACTCCCTTTTGCTCCTTTTATCCCATCGGTTATCGAAGCTAAAAAACTTATTGCAGGACAGAAAATGAGAGCCGAATTTCGCTCTGTTATCCGTTCCGTGGATATGATTATTATCGATGAAGTATCGATGCTTCGCGCTGATATCCTCGATGCTATCGACGTGGTATTAAGACATTATCGCAATTCTAAATTCCCCTTTGGAGGCGTACAGATGGTGTTTTTCGGCGATATGTATCAGCTGCCTCCCGTCTGCGTCAATGATGAATGGTTTATCCTTAAAGATTATTATAGTACTCCTTATTTCTTTAGTGCTAAAGTTTTTGAAAAACAGGAGATTGTTTGCCTCGAATTGGATAAAATTTTCCGCCAAAGAGATGCTGATTTCGTGGAAATACTGAATCAAGTGCGGAATAATAATATCTCGAAAGAGAATTTTAATCGCCTCAACGAAAGATATTCTCCCGATTTCGACCTTGAAAATAATCAGGATTTTGTTGTTCTTACTACTCATAATGCTGTGTCTGACGATATTAATGAGTCGCGTTTGATAGATATCGATTCAAAAACATTTATTTTTGATGCAGCAATAAAAGGTGATTTTCCGGAATATCTTTATCCTGTAGAGCAACAAATTGTGTTGAAAAAGGGAGCCCGCGTGATGTTCACCGCCAACGACCATATCAATCCCGAACGCCTTTATTACAACGGTAAAATGGGTACTGTGGTTGAGTTGGAGGATAATAATGTGTACGTCACCTGTGATGGCGAAGACGACCCTATCCAGGTTAATTACGAAACATGGGAAAATAATACTTTCTCGTATAATAGAAAAGAAAATTCAGTAGATGTAAAAACTATAGGTACTTTTACTCAACTTCCTTTACGCCTCGCTTGGGCTATTACTATTCATAAAAGTCAAGGTCTTACATTTCAAAAAGTAGCTATTGATGCCGCGAATAGCTTCACTTCCGGCCAGGTATATGTGGCGCTTTCTCGGTGTACTTCTCTCGATGGCATTGTGCTGCTCTCGCCTATTAACAGCAATTCTATTATGGTGGATTCTCGTATTCAACGCTTCTCTAAAAATAATTTTAATGAAGATCTATTGCCCGATTTCGTGAATCGTAAAAAACGAGATACACTATGTAATATGCTCATTAAATTGTTTTCCTTTAACCTTTTAGAGGTTGCTGTACTCGATTTAAAAGGCTATGTAACGGAGTTTAGAGCCGATTTTTCGGATTATACTCCGGAGATGGTGGAAAATATATTGTCGATAGTACAAGATTTGTCGGATGTCGGCACTCGATTCGCAGTGCAATTGCGAAAAATTACTAATGCTAACGATTTTTCTTTGCTTAATTCGCGGGTAAATGATGCTAAAAAATACTTCTTGCAACGTTTGGAAACCCTTGAAAAGGCCATGGATATCACCAATGTTTCTACAAAAAAGAAAGAACGCGCAAATAAATTTTCCAAATTCCTTAACGAAGTGAATAAAAATTTACAGGAAACTCTATTTTTTCTGAAAAATTTAGATGACGATATTTCTGTAGAACAATTCTATATGTTGCGCCATGAGTTTGTTGTGGAAAAAGTAAATTACAATGTTTACGAAGAAGAGAAAGAAGATGCTAATGAACAAACTGTAGATTCGGAACTTATTGCCGTAATTTATAGTAAGTTAATGGCTTGGAGAAATGATCTTGCAAAAGAATTGGATATTCCTTCTTACCTGATTTTTAAAAAGGATACTATCATGGAGATGGCTCAAAAGATGCCGGATACAAAAGATAAATTATTGAAAATTAATGGAGTAGGAAAAGTTAAAGCCGGTAAATACGGACAGGAGTGTATTGATATTATTAAATCTGTGACAACACACACGATTAATTAAAAAAAATATATTAACTTTGTGAGTTCATTATGATTTATTTACCAATTGAAAAATTATTGTAGTCAGAAGATGAAAAAAGATGTAAAGATAGCACTTATTTTAAAGGATATCAATGAATTGCAGTTGCTTACCAAGGGGTTGGATGAGATGAATTCCATACCTGAGCAATATCTTGATTTGGCTATTGCCAAGTCACTTTCTTTGTATGAAAATCTGCAACAATTGGGAAATATTTTAAAGGATGTTGATGTCGCAGGAGAATTAGATAAATCGAAAGATAATTCAGAGTGCCTTGAAGCTGAACGTTGTGCTGAAAATGCTCGTCGCGCCGAAGAGGCAAGATTGGCGGAAGAAGCAAGAAAAGCTGAAGAAGCAAGAAAAGCTGAAGAAGCTCGAATTGCCGCCGAAAAAGCCGAAGCCGAACGCCGTGCAGAAGAGGAAAGGTTAGAAGCCGAACGCTTGGAGAAAGAGAGACAGGAAAAAGAACGCCTCGAAGCCGAACGCCGCGCCGAAGCGGAAAGGTTGGAGGCCGAACGCTTGGAGAAAGAGAGACAAGAAAAAGAACGCATCGAAGCCGAACGTATTGAGAAAGAGCGTATTGAGGCAGAACGTCGTGCCGAAGAGGCAAGATTGGCGGAAGAAGCAAGAAAAGCCGAAGAGGCCCGAATTGCAGCCGAAAAAGCCAAAGCAGAGGAAGCTCGCCGTGCCGAAGAAGCAAGAATAGCTGCTGAAAAAGCAGAAGCCGAGCGTCGTGCCGAAGCGGAAAGATTGGAAGCCGAGCGTAAAGAGAAAGAGAGACAGGAAAAAGAACGTCTCGAAGCCGAACGTATTGAGAAAGAGCGTATTGAGGCTGAACGTCGTGCCGAAGCTGAACGTATTGCAAAAGAAAAAGCTGCTGAAGAAGTTCGCCACGCCGAAGAAGCTCGCCACGCCGAAGAAGCCCACCTCGCTGAAGAGGCTGTTATCCCGCAAGCTCAAGTTACTACTGTCGCAGATACAATCCACACTCAAGAGTCGGTAAAAGATGCTATTGCCCGAGAAACGGACTCAAATACTATTGCCAACTCTTTGGGCAATAAAAAAATTTCCGACCTTAAGAGCGCTATCACTATTGCAGATAGATTCCTATTCCAAAGAGAACTGTTTGGTGGTGATGGTGAATTACTTAATAAAACAATTGCCACTTTGAATGCAATGACTTCTATCGAGGAGGCTCGTGATTATATCAATAGCCACTTCGATTGGAATAATGAGCGCGCGGCAGTAGTCAATTTTATGAAAATATTGGAACGTAGATTTTGATTTTTCTTAATATTTTATGAATGAGCAGATAGATATTTTACAACCAAAATTATATGTTGTACCTACTCCGGTGGGTAATCTGGAGGACATCACTCTTCGTGCCTTGAGAATATTAAAATCGGTTTCTCTTGTGCTCGCAGAGGATACTCGTACTTCTGCCATTCTATTCAAACATTATGATATTCATACGCCGCTATCAGCCTTTCATAAATTCAATGAACATAAAACCGCTGAAGTGTATGCGTCGAAAATACTTGCAGGTGAAGCCATTGCCCTTGTCAGCGATGCAGGTACCCCTTCTATCTCCGACCCCGGATATCTCCTCGTTCGACAATGCGTAGATATGGGTATTGAGGTGGAATGCCTGCCCGGAGCAACTGCTTTCGTCCCGGCCCTTGTCAACTCCGCCCTTCCTGCTCATAACTTTTGCTTCGAGGGTTTTCTCCCTGTTAAAAAAGGCAGACAAACAATACTTAATAGCCTCGCCCACGAAAAAAGAACAATGATTTTCTATGAGTCCCCTCATAGATTAATCAAAACTTTAAACGATTTTATTGATGTTTTTGGCGAAAATCGTAACGCCTCCGTATCTCGCGAAATTTCTAAAAAATTCGAACAAACTATTAGAGGTACTCTCTCTCAAGTGTCAGAATTCTTTAATAACAATATACCTAAAGGTGAATTCGTTATTGTAATATCAGGGGAGGATAATAATATAGTTCCTGTCGAAGACTCTGAGGATAATGATGTGGTTTACTCGCCAAAATCTAAAAATAAATATAAGGGAAACGATTACCTCCCTAAGTACGAAAGTAAATATCGAAAAAAAATTCTTTCCGAAGAATAATTCTTGATTAATAATTATAAATGTTTATGTTATGAAAAATTTCCAATTGTTGTCTTTAATTGTTATTGCCGCTCTTGCCCTCGGTTTTAACTCTTGTGGCACCGGAGCTGTAGAAGAATCTTTAAAACAAGAAAACGATTCTTTACGTAATGTTATTGTAAATTTGGAATCCAGCGTAGATGGATATTTCAAAGAAATGAATGAGATTGCGGATAATATCGATAGAATGAAAAGTATTGAGGGATACCTCGATCACCAATCAAATATTGATGGCATCTCTACCGACCCTTCTCAACGCATACAAGATAACCTTGATGTGCTGAATAAATTAATGGAAGAGAATAATGAGAAAATCAAAAACCTCAATAAAAAATTGCAAAATAGCGGTATTAAAATTTCCAGCCTTCAAAAGCAAATAGCTAAATTAACTTCTGATAATGAAGCTCTTGCTTCTGAAATTGTCAATGTTAAAAAACGCCTCGAAGAGCAAAATCTCATTATTGCAAGTCAAGCCGATTCTATTAACTCTATGATTGACAAAAATGATGCTCTGGCTGCCCAAAACGAAGAAACTACAAATAAATTAATCCAAACTACCGATGAGCTCTACGAAGCTTACTATGTTATGGGTACTTCCAAAGAATTGAAAGCTCAAGGTATTGTTCCTAAAGGAATTGGCGGCTCTCGTAAGGTACTCACCCAAGATTTTAATAAAGACCACTTTATTAAAATCGATATCCGTAAGGAAAATCAAATAAATACTTATGCTAAAAGAGCTAAGGTGCTTACTACTCACCCTGCAAACTCTTATGTGCTCGAGAAAGTTGATGATACTTATACAATCCGTATTACCGATTATAAATCTTTCTGGAGCGTTTCAAAATACCTCGTTATTGAAATAGATTGATAATATTTTTATTAAATACATGCCGGGGTGACGGATGCTTTTCCGCCCCCTGGCTTTTTTTATTCGTCTTATTACATATATTATAATGTATAAAGTAATTTTTTTTGATCTCGATGATACACTTTGGGATTTTCAAGCAAATGCCAAAGTGGCTATGAATTCTCTCTTCTTATCTTCGAGTTTACAAAACCTATTCCCCTCTTTTGATGTTTTCTATTCTAAATATCAGGAGGTTAATCACGAACTTTGGCGCCTATACAGCCTCGGAGAGGTGACTAAAGAAAAACTCATGATCGACAGATTTCTTATTCCTCTTACCGACGCCGGGAAAAAAGACCCCCTTTTGGCTAAATCCCTCGGCGATGAATATCTTAATATCCTTTCTCAACAAAAAATATTAGTAGATAATTGCATCGATATTCTTGAACTATTAAAACCTAAATACAGGTTGGCTATCGTTTCTAACGGATTTAAAGAGGTACAGTATAATAAGTTAACAAGATCCGGTATCCTTCATTATTTCGAAAAAATTGTTCTAAGCGATGAGATAGGGTATAATAAACCAAATCCTCAATTCTTCTTTGAAGCCCTGAAACAGATGAATGTCACTCCTAATGATGCGGTAGTAGTCGGTGATAACTACGAAACTGATGTTGTCGGTGCAATAAATTCTAATATAGATGCAATTTTTTTTAATAGATACCCCGAAACGGATGTTTTTTACCCGAAAGCAACACATATTATTGAGGATTTAAGCCAACTCAAACCTCTTTTTCTATAATTGAAACCATATTTGTTGTGAATTATTTTGATGTTTTACAGCAATTTTTATTCGGATGAATTTCTTCTTGCTGATAATTATTGACCCTTTTTCTTGTTTATAATTCGTTGAAAATAAAAATAATAAGTTTGTTTTATTAGATTTCCTTCGATTCGTGGATGTTTATCTATTTTTTAAATAGTAAAATTAATTTTTTAGAGTATTACAATTTGATTTCAAAAAAATTTGTAAGCATAAAAAATTAATTGTAACTTTGCTTTTCGAAATATAGTGCGCTGACTGCGCCTATAAATTACAGCGATGTATTAGTGCTTTTTAGCTATAATACTTTGATTTAACCGGTAAATCCGATAAATTTAATACCAATAATAATAAATCACTAAAAAGTAAAAGTATTCTATGAGAAAATTTATTCTTTTGTTCTCTGCACTTGTGCTCTCTTTTAGCACTATGTTGGCACAGGATAAAACTATCTCCGGTACTGTAGTCGATGAAAACGGCGAACCGGTGATTAGTGCTACTATCCGTGTAAAAGGTGCGGAAGGTGTTGGTACTGTTACTGACATTGATGGTAATTTTACTATCAAACTCCCTGCAGGAAAAGATCACCTTCTTGTTACTTACGTTGGTTATACCGATGTTGATGTCAAAGCTACTCCGGGTATGAAGGTTCAACTCAAACCTAATACTGAGATGCTTGACGAGGTTATGGTTATTGCTTATTCTGCCACAACTAAAAAAGGTTACGCCGGTTCTGCCGAAGTAATGAAAGGCGAAACAATCGAGAAAAAATCTCCAACAGAGGTTTCTAAAGCTCTCGCCGGTGAAATTGCAGGTGTGCAAGTAGTAAACTCTTCAGGTCAACCTGGTTCTAATGCTACTGTACGTATCCGTGGTATCGGTTCTGTAAACTCTTCTACCGCCCCTCTTTACGTTGTGGATGGTATCCCTTACGACGGCGATATTTCTGCTATAGACCCTTCTGATATCGCGTCTACTACAGTTCTTAAAGATGCTACTTCTACTTCACTTTATGGTGCCCGTGGTGCTAACGGTGTTATCCTTATCACTACTAAACAAGGTACTTCCGGTGAAACAGGTAAAATAGATGTTGATGTTAAATATGGTGGTAATATGCGTCTTATACCTATGTATGAGACTATTAGCGACCCTCAACAATATGTAGAACTCGTTTGGTTAGGTATCAAAACTCAAACCGGTAAAACTAATATCGCAAACAACTCTTTGTTTAACTTGTCTGCCGGCGGTCTCCCTGCATACTATAACCGTTGGGATGCTCCGGGTAATACCCTTATCGACCCTGAAACAGGTAAATTCTATCCGGACGTTAGACTTAAACAAGGTTTTATCGACGATCCTGAACCTTCTTGGAAAAGCCAAATCTTCCGTAATGGTCAAAAATTAGACGCTACTGTGAAAATCCATGGTGGTTCCGATAAAACAACTTATTATACTTCTTTCGGTTATTTGAAAGATGAAGGTTACTATATCGGTTCTGACTATCAACGTGTTTCCGTTCGTTCTAACATCTCTCACCAAGCTAAAAAATGGTTGAAAGGTAACTTGAATATGGCTTACTCTTATTCTACTTTCAACAACCCTGGTCAAAGTTCTAATATGAACAACGGTTTCGCTTACGTTAACGAATGTCCTGCTATTTATCCGGTATTCCAACGCGACGAAAATGGTAACCGCGTTAAAGACCCTAAATTTGCCGACAAATATGCTTACGACTATGGTGACTATGACGTTAACGGTAATTCTATCGGCCGTCTCTATGGTCAAGGTATCAACCCTGCCGGTGCTCTTCAATACGATAAACAAAATACTATCCAACATCAATTTGTTGGTAATGGTATGCTCGAAGTTTCTTTGTATAAAGGCCTCAAATTTACTACAAACTTCGGTGCTCAATACATAGGTTCTATCGGCTCTCAACTTACTAATAACTATTATGGTGATGCCGCTAATATCGGTCGTATCTACAAATCAAACACCAATTCACTTGTTCTTACTTGGAACCAATTGTTGCAATATGCTCTTCCTTCAGGTTCTGACCACAGTTTCGATGCTTTCTTGGCTCACGAAATGTATTATGTAAATAGTCAAGCTACTTCTGCAGGCAAAAATATGCTCGTTCGCCCTGATGGTCTCGAACTTGGTAACGCCGTAGAAATGTCTTATATTACTTCTAATCAAGCTACTCAAACTATCGACTCTTACTTCGGTCAAGCTCGTTATAACTATAAAGAGAGATACTTCATCCACGGTACTCTTCGTGGCGATGGTTCTTCTCGTTTCGCTAAAGGCCATCGTTGGGGTCTATTCGGTTCTATCGGTGTGGCTTGGTTGATGTCTAACGAAGACTTTATGGAAAATGTCGACCTCCTCAAAAACTTCAAAATACGTGCTTCTTGGGGTGTGCTCGGTAACCAAGAAATCGGTACTTTCCTCTATACTAATCAATATGGAATAGAAAACGTTGGCGGATACCCTGGTTATGTGCTTTCTTATATAGGTAACCCTGAACTTACTTGGGAACGCTCTCATATCGCTAACGTCGGTGTTGACTTCGAACTCGGTAAATACCTCACCGCTAGTCTTGAATACTTCTACAAATATACCGATAATATGCTCTTCCCTCGCTATGTAGCTCCTTCTCTCGGTTACTCTTATTACTACGTAAACGAAGGTGCTCTCGCTAACCAAGGTGTTGAGTTCCAATTTAATATCCACGCTGTTGATACTCGTAACCTTAAATTGGATATCCGTTTGAATGGTGCTTGGTATGACAATAAAGTTAAGAAAATGCCTACTGATAACTCAGGCAAAGAGTATATCATGAATGCCGGCCTTTCTCTTAACCACTCTCCATACGACTACTACACTGTAGAATATGCAGGTGTTAACCCTGAAAATGGTAAAGCTCAATACTACTGGTATTATGACCCTAAGAAATTGGAAGGTGACGAGCCTAACCTTTATAAAAATTCTATCTCTTCTGTTTATAACTATATCGCTACTGAATATAAAGACGACCCTCGCGTTAATGAATATCTCAAAAACCCTGAGTTGTTATTGAATAAAGCTATAACTGATAACTATAATTATGCTTCTTCTACTTATGTAGGAAAATCTTCTATCCCTGCCCTCCAAGGTGGTTTCGGTCTTGACTTTTCTTTCTATGGTTTCGACCTTTCTGCTTCTTTCCAATATAGTGTTGGCGGTTGGGGTTATGACTCAGCTTATGCTTCTTTGATGCACAGCGACCGCGGTGGTTCTCAAAACTGGCACGTAGATATCCTTAATTGTTGGAAAGAAGAGGGTGATATAACCGATGTTCCTCGCCTTTCTAATGGTAACGACTTGTATGCAAACTCCGGTTCTACTCGTTTCCTTATCTCTTCCAGCTACTTGAACCTCTCTAATGTTCGCCTCGGTTACTCTTTCCCTAAAAAATGGATGGAGAAAATTAAACTTAACAACCTCAGCGTTTGGGTTGCAGGTGATAACCTCTTCTGCTTATCAGCTCGTAAAGGTTATATCCCTATGGCTTCCTTCACCGGTGGCTCAAGTACCTACTCTTATTCACCACTCTCAACTATCATGGGAGGTATTAAATTCTCATTCTAATAATCAAATAATTTTGATATAACAGTATGAAATCATTAAAAATATTTTCTTTTGCCGTAGCCCTCGTGGTAATGTTGAGTAGCTGTTCAGCAAGCTGGTTGGATACTCAAACTAATGGTGCTACTTTAACTCAAGATCAATTCGATGCCCTTACTAACCCTACTGATGGACTCGTAAATGGTCTTTACTCTCTTCTTTATGCCAATAGTGGTAGTGAGCACCACTATTTCGGTCAGAAATCTATTGATATGGCTACAGACCTTCTTTCAAGTGATATGGCTATGACTCTTAATGCTTACGGATGGTTTACTGATGCTGCAACTCGTACTTGCTCTACCGGTTCTTCCGGACGTAACTCTTATATCTGGTCTTATTACTATACAATAATCATGAATGCAAATACCGCTATCCGTAAAATGGCTCCTCGTCAAAATGAATTTACCGATGAGGAATTAGCTTCTTACGCTCAAGCTCTTGCTCTTCGTGCTTATTGCTACTATAACCTTGCTACCCTTTATAACCCGGGTATGAACAATGAAACTCCTGATATGTTTACCGGTGGTACCGGCCTCGGATATAGCTCAATTCCTATTTACACCGAAAACGATACTACCGAATCAGGTCTTATCAAAGAGCAATATGTTTCTTCTGTCGGTGAGGCTTACGAATTTGCTATCAACGACCTTAAAACCGCTATCGCTTTCCTTGATTCTGTTGATTATGTTCGTACTACTAAAATTATTGTTGATGCTGATGTTGCTCGCGGTATCTTGGCTTATTGCTACCTCGAATCTCAACAATATGGTAAAGCTTATGAAACTGCTAAAGAATTAATCGGCTTGAATCACTTCTCTATCATTCCTTACGACCAAGTTCTTACTACAGGCTTTGTTAGCACTGAAGATAACTCTTGGATTTGGGGTTCTGATGTTACTATCGAAACTACTACAGGTCTTGCTTCTTTCTGGGGTCATATGGATATCCATACTTATTCCTATGCTTCTGCAGGTGCTACAAAGGCTATCGATGAAAATTTGTTCTCCGAAATTCCTTTATCTGATATCCGCCGTCAATGGTTCGATACTACTAAGAAATTTATTAACGACTACAAATTCTACGACAAAGCTCGTGGTGTACTCGCTGATGAACTCGACCGTCGTTGGTTAAATGATATCGTTTATATGCGTATCGAAGAGATGTACCTCATTGGTGCTGAAGCTGCTTTACGTAATAACGAACCTGAAAAAGCTAAAGAACTTATCAAAGTTTTATTAACACAACGTGACCCTAGTACCGTCAATACTGTAGATGAACTTACTCCTAGCGAACTTAGCGATATGATCTACTACAACTGGCGTGTTGAAATGTGGGGTGAAGGCCGCGCTTTAGCTACTTTCAAACGTTTTGGTAAACCAAAAATCCGTGGTAATAACCACTATAACGGAGCCGGTGAGAATGTTGCCGTTACTGACATAAACCTCACTTTCCAAACTCCTAATGGTGAAATCAATACAAACTCTACTTTCTTCCCTGATGAAGAAGAATAATTATGACTAACTTTAATTTATTAATTTAATATTACTTATTATGAAAAAATTTGCTTTCTTTTGCTCTGTATTAATGAGCATTACAGTGCTTTTTACGGCTTGCCCACATCCTGGAGGTAATTCTGAAGTTGCTTCTCTTGAATTAAAGCCTACAGAGGTGTCTATGAAAGTTAACGATGTTCGTCGTCTTTCTTTTTTTGCTAAAGATAAAGATGGAAATACCGTTGATGCAGCTAATTTCGAATTGGAATGGGTTTCTTCTAATGAAGAAGTTGCTACCGTTTCTTCAAATGGTACTATTACTGCTGTAGCTCAGGGTGCTGCTGTTGTAACTGCTACTGTTAAAAAATCTAACATTTCTGCTACTTGTAATGTTACTGTAGTTGACCTCCCTAGCTACACTATTTTTGACAATGCTTCTTGCCTTGGATATTCAAGAGATTTCGCTTATCCTTATACTTGGAAAGATAGAGATTCTGTAGAGCACCAAGACTCTTTGCTCCGTCCTCTTTTCTATGTATTCAACCAAGATATGTATTTCGATGCTGTAAACTCTAACGTTGTTGGTACAGGTGGTTATGGTATGTTCTTCGCTACTAATAACATTTACTCTCCATCAGAAAATGCTATCTATTCTTTAGGTGAATACATGATTACTGAAGAACCGGAAACTTTTAACGATCCTGCTACAAGTGATGTTATTGCTGAACCTCATCAAATAGTTTGCGGTCATTTCGATACTGACGCTTGGACTGCTTTCTTTGATGCTGCTCTCAGCGGTGAATCAGTTTCTTGGGATGAATATCCTCTCTATCCTGAAGGCGACCTCGAATTGATGTTGTGGTTTGCTCCGGACGAAGAAGGTTCTCCTATGACTTATATGAACTGCGGTTATGTTTATGGTGAAGGTATCATGTCTATTAATGCTAAAGAAGGTTCTAAAATGACAGACCCTCTCGCAGTTGAATATTATGATTTCAAAGCAAGAATTATCGACGTTGAAAATGCTTATGGTTTCGAAACTCGTCCTGGTGACCCTGAAACTAACCCTGAAGAAAGCGCTGACGAAGAATATTTCGTAGTTCCTCTTACATTGAAACCTATGAGAGAGCACCATTTCGTTTATGGCGAAATCCCTACTGAAGCTCCTGCTCGCGCTATCTCTATGGGTAACTTGAAGAGAAATGCCGATTTCTTCAAATCTATCAACGTTGTTAATGTTAACAAACTTCGTAACGAGAATTTAGTTTATAATAAATAATTAAACTACTTTTTTTAAAAATTAAGGCAGGGTTTTTCCCTGCCTTTTTTTTGTTTCTTTTGCTTTGTCTTCCCAAAATTTTTTTATAACTTTGCGACCTATTAAATCAATATCTTTAATCCGTTAACTTATGAAGAAATTATTACTTGGTTTTCTGTTTGCATTATGCTCCGTTTACTCGGTATATGCTGTGAAGGCATACCCATATATGCTTACCAAAACCCAAAATGACGGCACTGTAGTTAATTATTATCTGCATGGAGATGAACATTTTAGTTGGATGACTTCCGAAGATGGTTTCCTTATTGCTTTTAATGAACAGGGCTACTTGGAATATGCCAATATTTTTGATAACCTAATTGTTACTTCCGGGGTTCGTTGTAATAACGAGTCTCTACGCAGCAGTCAAGAAAAAGTTTTTTTGATGGGGCGCCCGAAAGCCGCTTCTTTAGCTGATAAATTGAAGTCTATCGCTTCAAATAAGCAAGATGCTATATTAAAGGCTCCTTCAAATATGGATAAACCTTCTAAATATCCATTAAAAGGTTCCCCTAAAAGTCTTGTTATCCTTGTGAATTTCTCTGACGTTTCCTTCACTTCGTCTACTGCTAATCAAGATTTCACTAACCTTCTTAATCAATCCGGTTACTCTTTAAATGGCGGTACGGGCTCGGCTCGCGATTATTTTATTGCCTCTTCCGATAGTGCTTTCGCACCTCAATTCGATGTGCTTGGCCCTTATACTTTGCCTAAAACTCAAAGATATTATGGTGAAGAGAAAAATGGTAGTAATGACGCTAATCCCGGACAGATGGTTATCGATGCCGTTGCTATTGCCTCCGATTATGTCGATTTAAAACAATATGATACCGATGGCGATGGTAATATCGATAATGTTTTCATTTACTATGCCGGTTATAACCAAGCTGAAGGTGGTGGCGCAAATACTATATGGCCTCACCGTTCTTCTATCTATGGCAATTATATATATGATGATGTTCGTATTAAAGACTATGCCTGTACTTCTGAGTTCCGCAGCAGTTATGGTCAAACTATGTGTGGTATCGGTACTTTCTGTCATGAATTCGGCCACGTTCTCGGTCTGGCAGACTTATATGTTACAGATTATAGCTCAAATCACGACACTCCAAGTTCTTGGGATATTATGGACCAAGGTTCTTATAATAATGCTGGTTGTACTCCTCCTACTTACTCTTCTTTCGAACGTTTTTACCTCGGTTGGCTCATTCCTACTCAGCTTACTGATGGAAACCATATTCTCGAACCTCTTATAACTTCAAATACCGCTTTGATTCATTCGGTAACTCCTCATAACCTCGTTGGCCAATCTCCAAATCCTAAAGAGTATTTTATGATAGAAAATCGCCAACGTATCGGTTTTGATACTTATGGCGTACCGGGCGAAGGTATGCTCGTTACTCACGTGGTGTTTAACTCTGCTAATTGGTCTAATAACCGCCCTAATAACGATCCTGATAATTGTGGTATCTCTATTCAATGTGCGTCCGGTACTACATCTTCTCCGGAATATAATACATATCCCGGTGCTCGTAATGTAACTATCTGTACTTTCGTTCTTCAAGATGGTACTTCTATGCCTCATAAACTTATGAATATTCGTGAAGAGGGTAATAATGTGCTGTTCTCTTACGACTCTTCCGAATCCGGCACTAAAGTTGAACTTACCACCGAAATTGATGATTTCCTTGTTTATTACGAAAAGAATGCCGTTAATACCGATACTCAGATTGTAAATTTCGTGGGTACCAAAATTCCAGGTGAGGTTACTTTCGCTTTGAGTCTTGGTACTAACTATCGTATTCGCCCTGTAAGCGAAACTCCGGTTGATTTCGCACGTAATTTTACTATTACAGTGGGAGAAGATTCTACTTTCAACCTCGATGTTGAAGTAATTTTCCAACCTCGTAACTGCTCTTATGATAAACCTGTCGATGACATTATTAATGTTCAGTCAGATTCTTATCAAGCACAATTCCCTATTACAGGTCTTTCTCGTCGCCCGGTTTATGTTGTTCCTCCTGTAGCGTATGATGCTCTTGAGGTTTCTCCTTATTCTTTCCTTGCAAATTGGTCTCCTGTAGAAGACGCAATGGGGTATTATCTTAGCGTTTATAACATCAAAGATGAAGAGGGCTCTGAGATGCAAGATTTTAACACTTTCAATGAAGGTGCCCCTACCGGATGGGAAGCAAACTTTAATACCGTATCTACCGTTCATAAAAAATCAGCTCCTCGTTCCGTATATTTCACTAAAAATACTGATGTGCTTATTAGTAAAAAATATTTTATGCCGGTTAGCAAAATATCTTTCTGGCTTCAATGTGCCAATACCGAAGGCGTTTTCTTTGTTGATGCTGAAGATGAGAATGGAGACTGGAAAAATATTTATTCTATAAAAATTGATGCTTCCGTTCGTTCTAAGGAGGTTACAGTAAATGAAGCTAATGGCTATTCTCGCTTCAAAATGTATTACCAAACTAATGGTGAAGGTGGTCTTGCTTTTGATGATTTCACTGCTTATTTCGATAAAAACATCACCTTCGCTCTCGAAGATTACTATGTTTTGGCCGATACTTCTTATGTCGTTAATAACCTTACTTCAGGTCTTACTTATAACTATAAAGTAAAAGCAACAGATAAAGATATTCAAGGTAGATATGAGAATATTACCGATTATTCTAATGAGATTATTGTTGAGTTACCTATCGGTGCTGACCCTAATTCTCGTGAACTTACTATCACAGTATCCGAAGATAAATCTTGTTACCTTGTTCATGTAGATGAAATTATTGAAAATTCTTCAATATTTATCTATACTATTGATGGTGTGTTAGTAGCTAAAGTGCCTGTTACTTCAAATACCGTACAAGTGCCTACACTCTTAAAAGGCAAAACTTACGTTGTAAAATATTCCTCTAACGATAAGATGAAACGTAAAGATAAGGTAGGTAAGTTGTATTTCAATCTTTAATTCCTTTTCTTTGCAAAATATAATGGAGGGTGGTTGCTTTTAACCGCCCTCCATTATATTTTTTGTGATGGTATAGCATTATTAACGAATTATTAGTAACTTTGCAATGCTTAAATTGTTACAGTATTTTATTGATTTTTAGCGTATATGGCTGTAGAAATTGAACGAAAGTTCCTCGTTACTAATACCAATTATAAAATGGGTATCCCCCATCAAATTGCTCAAGGATATATTTGTAGCGATAAAGATAGGGTAGTACGTATCCGTATTATCGATGACAATGCTTTTATTACTATAAAAAATTCTACTATCGGTTTTGCCCGTAATGAATATGAATATCCGATTCCTGTAAATGATGCTCATGAGATGTTGCAAAATACATGCATACAACCAATAATTTCAAAAACTCGTTATGTGCTTGAGTATAAAGGAAAAATTTGGGAAATAGATGAATTTCACGGCCTTAACGAGGGGCTCGTTATTGCGGAATTGGAACTCGAAAACGAGAATGATTCGTACGAAAAACCCGATTTTGTAGGCGATGAAGTTACAGGTAATCCTCAGTACTACAATGCTCTCCTTTTTAAAAATCCTTATATTAATTGGAAATAATTTATTATGAAAAAAATTATATTCTTTCTTTCCATCGTGATGTTTCTCGCTTCTTGTGCCGAGAAAACTAAAATTACAGGGCATATCTCTAATGCCGATAATGCTATGCTCTATTTTGAATGCAATAAAATGAGCAATATCGAGGTGTTGGATTCTGTAAAATTAAACAAAAAAGGTAAATTCTCTTTTTCTGTTATCCGTAATAAATATCCGGAATTTTATCGCCTTCGTGTAAATGATAAAACTATCATGCTTGCTCTCGATTCTGTTTCTGAGAATGTGATAGTAGATGCCGATGTTAATGATATTTTTAATGCAGAAATAGAGGGTAGTGAGGAGTCGGCAAAAATCCTTGAGTTGCGACGCTCCAGCTATGAATTGCAAAAAATAGCGCTTTCTAAAGACTTATATAAAGTGGATGAGAAATTGGAATTGCACCGCTTTCTTGCCCAAAATATAATTTTGGATAATCCTCGTTCTGCCGCTGCATATTATGCTTTGTATCAAACCGTTTACGGATATTACTATTTAGATCCTTATAATAAAAACGATTTGAAATATTGGTCGGCGGTAGCAACCTCTTACAGCCTTTTTTATCCTGATTATTACCGTACGGAACCGCTTCGTACTCAAACTCTTACTGCTATGAGTATGTCGCGCGATAAGTCGGAGATGTTACAAAAAATTATTGACGTTTCTACTGTACAAGGTTTCGTCGATATTGCTTTGCCAAATCGGGTAGGGGATATCGTTAAATTATCTTCTCTCGTTGGTGATGTAGTGCTTATAGATTTCACCTCTTACTCTTTGGAAACGGCTTCGGCTCACACGCTCTTTTTGAGAGAGTTATACGACAAATATGCTTCTCGTGGATTTAATATCTACCAGGTATCCGTCGACCCGAATCATCTGCTTTGGGTAGAGAAAAGTCGTGAAATGCCTTGGATTTCCGTCCGTGATAACGACCCTTTGAATTGTAAAGCCCTTTCTTATTATAATGTCTCCGAATTGCCTACTTTCTTCCTTATGGATAGAAATGGAGATATTGTGGGGCGTTTTAATCACGAAAACTTGGAAAAGGCTATCCTCGAAATTTTATAATCTGCATTGTTTTTTATGGAAGAGTATATAAAAAATTTGGCACTATCTTATGGCTTTTCTGCTTGCGGGTTTGCCAATATTTCCGATACCGCTCTTCCTGCACAAAAATTCTCCTCTTGGCTTAATGCCGGTTTCGATGCAGATATGCACTATATGAGAGAAAATACCGATAAGCGTATGAATCCATCCCTTTTACTCGATGGTGCAAATACCGCTATTGTAGTGCTCTTAAATTATTTCTCCAATCATTATCAGCCTGATGAAAAATATAAAATTGCCTCTTACGCGTATGGTACCGATTATCATTATGTTGTGAGAAATAAATTGCGTTTGATGGCTGATGAAATATCATTAAAATATCATCTTCCTGATGGCTGCTTTGCACAGTTTTGCGATTCCGCCCCTGTTTTCGATAGATATTGGGCGTGGAAAGCCGGTCTTGGCTGGATTGGAAAAAACAGTATGCTTATTAACCCTAAAGTAGGCTCTTTTACATTTATCGGCGTGATGTTTACCACTTTATCTCTTGCTCCGGATACTCCTATCTCTGAGCGTTGTGGTAGATGTACTGCTTGCTTGGATGCTTGCCCTACAGGCGCTATCAGTAAGAATAATTCTAACTTGCTCGATGCCAACAAGTGTTTGTCGTATTTTACTATCGAGAGTAAAGATGGTATCCCCGATAAGCTTCTCTCTAAATCAAAAAATATCCTCTTCGGGTGTGAATATTGCCTCACTGCTTGCCCTTGGAATAGATTTGCTAAACCACATAATATTCCTGAATTGATGCCTATTGATGGAATTTTTGATGTAGATTGGCCTGCTATAAATAATTCAATTTTTCGAAAACAATTGAAATTCAGTCCTCTAAAACGCGCAGGTGCCGGAAAATTGCGAAATAGAGCAGCGCAAATTAATTCTTTCTTTTCTATTTCTAACCATAATCAAATGAAAACGCGGCAGGATGACTGTTATATCAATGGTAATGATGATGTTTTGTAAAAATATTTCGGATTGCTTTTTTGTCTGTTTATGAATTTACAACCTCATTATCATTTTATTAATTATCACTATTAAAATACAATGTATTATTTTGTTGTAATAATATTTTATCTATTTCTTCTCTTTGTTGTAGATTATTTTGTATCTCGCAAAGGGGGTGATAATGTTACTTTCTTCTCCGGAAATCATAATTCTCCATGGTATCTTGTGGCTTTTGGAATGATAGGAGCCACTATTTCCGGTATTAGTGTCGTTTCGGTACCCGGAATGGTGGGGGCAGGGCATTGGACTTATTTGCAGACTTGCCTCGGTTTTATTCTCGGATATCTTATTGTAGCTTTTATTTTGCTGCCTCTTTATTATAAACTTAACCTCACATCTATTTACGAATACCTTAATATACGCTTTGGCTCAAAGAGTTATCATATTGGTTCTGCCTTTTTTGTTGTCGCTAAAATCGTCAGCTCCGCTACCAAATTATACGTTGTTATTATTGCTCTTGAGATGTTTATATTTTCTAAATATAATGTTCCTTTTGCCGTTGTAACCGTTGTTATCGTTTTCGTAATGTGGCTTTATACTCGTCGCTCGGGCATAAAAACTATCGTGTGGACCGACTCTTTACAGACTCTTTTCCTCGTTGCCGCTATCGTTTTTATGTGCGTGGATGCCTGGAAAATGCTCCCAAACAATATATCTTTGAGTGATTTGTGGAATTCAGAATTGACCGATATCTTTGTTTGGAATGATTTCGCTTCCCCTCGTAATTTCTGGAAACAATTTATTAGTGGTGCTTTTATCGTCGTCGTGATGACCGGGCTCGATCAAGATATGATGCAGAAGAATATCACTTGCAAAACACTAAAGCAGAGTAGAACCAATATGCTTGTATATGGTTCTGCTTTCTTGCCGATTAATATTATCCTTTTATTGTTGGGTACTATTTTACTCTTTGTGGCTCAATCAAATAGTATTTCCTTACCAGAAGCTCCGGATAATATTTTACCTTTCTTCGTGTCGAATTACATGTCTCCGATTGCCTCTGTTTGTTTTCTACTCGGAATTATTGCAGCCTCTTTTTCGAGTGCCGATTCCGCCCTTACATCTATAACTACTACTATTGCAGTAGATTTCTTTAATGTCAAACGATTAGAGCAGTCAAAGGCTGTTAGCCTTCGGAAAAATATTCATATAATAGTGTCGGCATTTTTTGCTATTCTCGTAATTGCTTTTGGCTATACGCAAAATAATTCCATTATCGATACTATATATACCATTGTCGGCTACGCTTATGGTCCGCTACTCGGTTTGTTTGCTTTCGGTTTGTTTACAAAACGTAAGCCTAAAGATGCGTTAGTGCCGTATATTGCAGTAGCCTCTCCTATCTTTTGTTTAATTATCAGTTGGTCATTATCACGTTTTTGCGGCTATGTTTTTGGCTACGAATTATTACTTTTAAATGGTATTCTTACTTTCGTCGGTCTCTTTTGTGCCTCTCTTAATAAAAGGGATTAATAGTGTAATGGCTTCTGTTTTTTTGTTAACTTATTAATTTATAAAGTTTATGAAAATCAATTCTGCAGAATTTGTTGTTTCTAATTTGGATTATAGAAGTTGTCCGAATAGTAAAATATGTGAGTTTGCCTTTATTGGCCGTAGTAATGTGGGTAAGTCTTCTTTGATAAATATGCTTTTGCAGTCTAAAGATTTGGCTAAAACTTCTTCCAAACCGGGAAAAACTCTTCTTATAAACCATTTTTTAGTTAATAGAAATTGGTATGTGGTGGATTTGCCGGGTTATGGATATGCTCGTGCTTCAAAAGAGCAACGTCGTAAACTAAAATCAATAATTGATAATTATATCTTGTTTCGCACTCAGCTTACGAATCTGTTCGTCCTTATAGATAGTAGATTGGAACCTCAGCAAATAGATCTCGATTTTATCGATTGGCTCGGTCAATCTTCAATTCCGTTCTCAATTATCTTTACAAAATCGGATAAGCTTAGTAATAAACAACTTATGGAAAATCTTGCAGCGTATAAAAATAAATTACTCGAAACGTGGGAATCTCTTCCTCCTATTTTTGTTACCTCTTCCGAGAAGGGTGTGGGGCGCGATGAGGTGTTAGACTATATTGAGTCTATCATTAATGAAATTTCTCAAGCTGATGGACAGTGATGATTATAAAAATATTGCTACCTTATGATTTTTTTTCGATAAGGTAGCAATAATATTATAAAATGTATTTCTTTAATTCCAATTCGAGGTTAGGTGTGAAAATGTTTTTTCCTATCGACTCTTTGATTTCTTTCTGGCTCCAAAATTTGCCATCTATAACTTCTCCGTCGTTCCAATGAAACGGACCGTTGTATGTTGTGCGGAAAACATAAACCAATTCGCATTCTATTTCAGATTTAAATAGGTATGTATCAATGAGCTCCGGAGTATAATTCTCGATACCTATCTCTTCATATACTTCTCTGCAAAGAGCCTCTTCTACGGTTTCTCCATAACTGATATGTCCGCCTACTGCTGTGTCCCAATAGCCTGGAAGTAACGTCTTCTGAAAAGAGCGACGCTGCAAATAAAGTTCTCCATTATTGGAAAATACATGCAGATGTACTACCGGATGGAGGTATTGTTCGCGCTCTACTTCGCTCTTTTTGTTGTGGCAACTCGTTCTATCCGCCTTCCCTATCACCTCCCCTTGCTTGTTTACTATCGGGAGATACTCTGTTTTTCCCATTTTTTTATTTCTGTTTTATCCCTGTAAAACCTTATCTTTCAGGGGTGTATCTCCTTATAAATCCAACTTTTTAATCATTTTGCTGTATTTCTTCATCTCATATTCCTGAGAGCCTTTTTTAGGGAAGTTTGCGTCGTCTTTTATTTTACTGTCGGAATATTTTCTCGGTTTATCGCCACTCTTTTTAAATGGTTTTCCGCCCTCTCTCTTGTCAGATTCAAAACGTTTTCCTCCATCCCTTTTTTCTGATTCAAAACGTTTTCCTCCATCACGAGAGTCGCTTTTTGAAAAACTATTTCTTCTTTTTTTCTCTTTAAATTTTTCGTCTTCTTCAAAATGTCTGTGTCTATTTGTTCTCTTTTTCGTGGTTTCAAAACTCTTTGTAAGCTTGTTCCCTTCGGCTTTAAAATCTTTGTGTGTACCCGGAAATATCTCAAATTTCCAATATTCACAATCTAAAGCGCCGTTTTTGAGTTCTATTCTTTGTGAAGGTTTAAGTCCTATAGCCGCTAAGTTCTCAACATGAGATGATATTACCCATGCTTCACCGTCAACGAATTTATGTTTTAAGGCTCGTCCGATTTCACGGTATAGTTCTCTTAAATCTTCCGGCTTAATTCTTTCGCCATATGGTGGGTTGGTGACAATTAGTGCCGGCTCTGTAACCTCCTCAAAATTAGCTATATCACGGCATTGTACCTCTATGTATTTTGCTAATCCGGCTGCTTTTACGTTTTCTTGTGCTATCTTTACCGTATTTGGATTTACGTCATAGCCTATTATCTTATGGGTAAATTCACGTTCGTTGCTATCGTCGTTATAAATATCGTCAAAGAGTTCTTTGTCGAAATCAAGCCATTTTTCAAAAGCGAAGCGGTTTCTGTAAATGCAAGGTGGAATGTTAAGAGCTATCAATGCGGCTTCAATTAAGAATGTACCGGAACCGCACATAGGGTCGATAAAATCTTTGCTGCCATCCCATCCCGCCATGAGTAGCATTCCAGCCGCTTGTGCCTCTGAGATTGGTGCTTCGTTTTGATTGCTCCTATAGCCGCGCTTGTGTAGACTCTCCCCTGATGAGTCCAACGAAATGGTACATTCATCATGAGAGATGTGTATGTCGATATAAATGTCCGGTGATGTGATGCTTACCGATGGACGCTTGTCGTATTTCTCAGTAAAATAGTCGGCTATGGCATCCTTTAATCTGTATGCTACAAATTTGCTGTGTCTGAAATTATCCGATTTTATCGTCTCGTTGATGATAAAATTCTGTTTTATGCCAAAATACTCTTCCCAGTTTATCTTTTTTGCTTTTTCATATACTTCATCGGCATCTGTAGCTTTGAATTGTGCTATCGGCACCAATATTCTTATTGCACTGCGTAGGTTTAAGTTCGCTTTGTACAACAGAGCTTTATCGCCTTTAAATCTTACTGCTCTTCTATCTGTTTCTATCTCATTGGCACCTAATTCGGTTAATTCGCGGGCCAATATATCTTCAAGACCGAAATAGGTCTTTGCCAGCATGTTGAATTCTTTCATTTTCCTTCTTTTATATATTGTAAAGCTCTTTGTAAAGCATCATTTTCTTGTAACATAATGTCGTAATAGGCTTTTGTGCCGAATAATGTTTGCCCTATTATGGCTTTTATTTGTAGTGATATTTTTTCTTTACTATCGTCAAAATCCTTTTCATCAAAATTGATTTTTTCCTCTTTCGAATCTTCTTTTATCTTGTCTAACAGTGAATTAGGTACTGTAAAATAATATTTAAAGTATTCAATATTTTTGAATGACCTAATGAGATTGTTTCTGTTTTTTGCAATATAAGAGGTTGTTTCTTTATTGATAATACCTTTTCTTAGCAAACTTTTGTGGTATTGTGTGTATTTGTTAGTGTCTAAAGGTACGAAAATGTCAGGGAAAATTCCACCTCCTCCATATATCGTTTTGCCTTTGATAAGGGTTTTGTATTTTAAAGAGTCAGGGAAAGTTATGCTGTCGCTATGCATAAATTCTCCGCGTTTATATCTGTTTTCCAAATCATGGTAGTAATTTTCGGCTCCTTTGTCGTATGGTTTTTGAATGCTACGTCCTGTAGGAGTGAAATATCGAGCTATCGTAAGGCGTAATTCCGATCCGTCGTAAAGGGTAGTGCGGTTTTGTATCAATCCTTTACCAAAAGATCGGCGACCTATTATCGTTGCACGGTCCCAATCTTGAAGGGCTCCGGCCGTTATCTCGCTGGCAGAGGCGGAATATTCGTCTATCAACACTATTAATTTTGTGTCTATCAACTTCTTACCCCAATTAGATGAACGTATAAATTGTTCCGGATAATGGGTGCCTTTTGATGATACTATAGTCTTATTCGGCTCGAGAAAAAGATTTACCATGTTAATGGCTGCTTTCATAATGCCACCTCCATTACCTTGCAAATCCAGAATTAGTGTGTGAAACCCACCTTCCGATTCAAGGGTTTCTATCGCTTTATTTACCTCGTCGGTTGTGGTCATCGAGTAGCTATTTACTTTGATATAGCCTACCCCGGGCCTTATAATTTTTGCTAAATCAACCGAATAGATAGGTATCTTGTCGCGCTTGATACTGAAAGATAGAGTGTCTTTTACATTTTCCCGCTTTATTCCCAAATGTACTTTAGTGTCTTTTTCACCCTTTATCATTGCAGGTATCTTGGAGCGTTTTATCTTTACCCCGGCTACTCTTACCCCGTCGATACTTATTATTTTATCCCCTGGTAAAATGCCTGCCCGCGCTGCCGGTGTGCCACTTATTGTTTGGTTTATCACTACCGTGTCGTTATATAAATTGTATGCCACTCCTATGCCGACAAAATTGCCTTCTATGCCTTCGTTCATCTCTTCTACTTCCGATTTCGGAATGTATATTGAGTGCGGATCAAGCTCCTTTAATGCATTGTTTATGGCATCGTCGGTGAACTTATCTATGTCTACCGAATCTACATACATGCCCTTTACACTTTGTAGTAGTGTGCAGTATTTGTACATCAATTTCTCTACTTGTCTGTCTAATCTTGTGTTTTGTGCAGCTAATGCCATTCCTAATTCATAAGCCGCCTTATCTACATTAGATTGTTGCGAAAATATTGATCCAATGCTTAAAGTGCATATTAACAATAAAATAGCTCTTCTTGTATTCATCTTTTTTGCGTTTTATTTCAAATTTCAAAGTTAATAAAAATATTCCAATCCAATATCTTTGTTTTGTTAAAAATTTACTACCTTTGCAAAAACTAATTTTTATTATGACTCAAATCAGTGACCTTGGAGAATTTGGTCTTATTAAAAGACTTACAGAAGATATTAAATTAGAGAATAAATCTACAATTATCGGTGCCGGAGACGATTGTGCCGTTATGGATTTTGCCGATAAACAAGTAGTGGCTACTTCGGATATGTTACTCGAAGGGGTGCATTTTAATTTAGTGTATGTACCTCTGAAACATC
>JAEDFN010000059.1 GCA_016292775.1 Paludibacteraceae bacterium | reverse complement strand
TTTTCCCCTTTTTCCTCAAAAAATTATCCTCTATTTTATCTCCTTTCTATGAAAAAATTTGTACCTTTGCAAAATAATTTTAGTAACTTATAACGTCTTGATTATATGATATATCCTACATGGAAAGATATTATTGACATCTTCTTAATGGCTTTTATCCTGTTTCAAATCTTTAAGTTGATGAAGAAATCAGGTGCCGTTAATATCTTCGTCGGTATTGTAGCTTTCGTTGTATGTTGGTTTCTTATTGTTAAGGTTTTTAATCTTAAACTTACCGGTGCTCTTCTTAATCAGTTGATTAGCGTTGGTGCCTTCGCCCTTGTTGTTATCTTTCAAAACGAAATACGTCGTTTCTTCCGACAATTGGGTACTAAGTCGAACTGGAAGATTCTAACCGAGTTTTCTAATCTGTTTAACAAATCTAAAGATGTGGTTACCAACTCGTTCCCTACTATGGAGTTGGTGTACGCTTGCAGAAATATGTCCCGCTCAAAAACGGGCGCCCTTATCGTTATCAAGCGTTCTACTGCTCTTGAAGATTTTATCGATAAACCCGACTTATTCACTGCTGATATTAATGCCCGTCTTATCGAGAATATCTTTTTTAAAAATAGCCCTTTACATGATGGTGCTATGATTATTGCCGATGGGAAAATTGTTGCCGCAAGTGCGCAACTCCCGATGTCTCATAAACCGGATATTCCTCGCCACCTCGGAATGCGTCACCGTGCCGCTCTCGGTATCAGCGAGTGCTCCGATGCCGTAGTCATAATTATCTCTGAAGAAACCGGTACTATCTCTCTCGCTATTGATGGTGCTTATAAACTTAATCTTACACCCGAAGACCTTGAACGTCAATTAACAGAATTATTAAAATAACTTTTTTATGGAACAACTTCGTAATGTGCCTTTCGCAATAACTGTTTGTGATAAAGATGGTAATGTATTGGATATGAACTCCAAATCTAAAGATACATTTAAAAAATACGGAGATTTGATTGGTAAATCTCTCTTTGATTGCCATCCTGATAGAGCCGCAGAAATCCTTCGCGGACTCCTTAAAAATCATAATGTCAATGCTTATACTATCGAAAAAGAGGGCCTTAAAAAACTTATCTATCAAGCCCCTTGGTTTGAAGAAAACGGCGATTTCGGTGGTTATGTAGAGCTCTCTTTGGTGCTCCCGGATAGCATGCCGCATTATATTCGTAAACCTTAATAGTTTATTTGCTCTACAGTTTATCTACCTTTCGTTATTCTATTTTTGTTTCTATTTAATACCGATGTAGATAATCAGAAAATACAAGAGGAGATTTGGAATATCCAAACCTCCTCTATTTTTATCTAAGTGTTAAACTATGAAATAGATACTGTATTATTCGTTATTTTCAGCCTCTTGTTTTTTAGAATTTATCTCTCTCTCTTCTGCTGTTAATGGCGGGTTTACAGGAGTTAAACCATTTTCCGCTGCAAGTTTATACAATAGTTGTAATGCTTCTTCGTGATTATTCTCAATTATTCCGTCAAGAATGGCATCTTTTATTTGTATTTTTAGCTCTCCTATAATGGAGCATGGTTGTAAATCAAATATATGCATTATTTCGTGACCGTCTATCGGTGGTTGAAATTTACGAATACGGTCTTTCTCTTCTACTTCTATCAGTTTTTTTCGTACCAACTCGAAATTATCTAAAAAATGTTTTACTTTTTCTTTGTTGTTACTGGTAATATCACTTTCGCAAAGCATCATCAATGCATCGATATCATCACCGGCATCAAAGAGCAAACGCCTTACTGCAGAGTCGGTTACAATATCTTCACTAAGGGCTATAGGGCGCATATGAAGGTCTACCATTTTCTGAACAAATTTCATGTTCTCACCTTGTGGCAACTTTAACCGTTTAAATAATGATGGAATGATACGCTGTCCATACCAATTGTGATTGCGGAATGTCCATCCACTTTCTTCATCCCATTGTTTGCTTTGCGGTTTACCGATATCGTGGAGTAGTGCCGACCACCTCAACCATAGATTGTCGTTCTTTTCAGCCACAGTATCAAGCACTTTTAAGGTGTGTAGAAAAACATCCTTATGAGATACGCCATTACGCTTGTCTATTCCTTTTAATTGATCGATTTCCGGTAGAATAATTTGTAATAATCCGCACGCTTCAAGTAGTCTGAATCCTATTGATGGCTGTTTTGACATCATTATCTTGTTGATTTCATCAATAATCCTCTCTTGTGTGATTATCTCTATTCTATCTTTATTTCGAATAATGGCATCGAATGTTTCATCGTCGATATCGAATTGAAGTTGCGTTGCAAATCGTATGGCACGCATCATTCTAAGAGGGTCATCGCTGAAGGTAATATCCGGGTCGAGTGGGGTACGTAATATCATATCACGCATATCTTCAAGTCCCCCAAACGGATCTACTACCTCTCCAAAACCAATGGCATTCAGGCGTATAGCAAGGGCATTGACGGTAAAATCTCTCCTATTTTGATCATCTTCAAGGGTGCCGTCTTCTACTATCGGATTGCGACTGTCTCGGTGGTAACTCTCTCTCCTGGCTCCAACAAATTCTATTTCAATATCTTTATTCTTTACTTGCGCTGTGCCATAAGTGCTGTATACCGCAAGTGATGTGCCCTTTCCAAGTTCGTGTGCTACAGCTTTCGCCATCTTTATCCCACTGCCTACTACTACAATATCTATGTCTTTACTCGGCCTGTGAAGTATCAAATCGCGAACATAACCACCTATCACATAGCATTCTAACCCCAAGTTGTCGGCTACGCGTTGCAATAAATGAAATATCGGTTTATCTATCTTTTTTTCTAAATTCATTATCTCTTTCTGAAAAAATTTTTCCCCTCGTTTATCTCAATTCAAGTAAAACAACATTTTCTACATGGTGTGTATGAGGAAACATATCTACGGGTTGTATGGCAGATACTTTATATTTCTTGTCCATCATTTGCAAATCTCTTGCTTGTGTGGCAGGGTTACAACTGACATACACCACTTTACGAGGACTCGCATTTAATATTACATTGATTACATCTTCGTGCATTCCTGCTCGAGGAGGATCGGTGATAATAACGTCCGGGCGCCCGTGCTCCTTGATGAAATTATCGGTAAGGATATCTTTCATATCGCCGGCATAGAAGTCGGTATTCGTGATACCGTTTATCTCCGAATTTATTACCGCATCTTCTATGGCTTCTTTAACGTATTCAATACCAATTACTTTCTTCGCTTTCGAACTTACAAAGTTTGCTATCGTTCCCGTTCCGGTATAGAGGTCGTAAACCAATTCATCTCCTTTTAAATCAGCAAATTTTCTCGCCACTTTATATAATTCATAGGCTTGATGTGAGTTGGTTTGATAAAAAGATTTCGGACCGATTTTAAAGCGCAAATTTTCCATCTTTTCATATACTGCTTCCGACCCTTTATACACTATAATATCTTGGTCGGTAATGGTATCGTTGCATTTGCTGTTGATTACGTATTGTAAAGAGGTAATCTCAGGAAATTTTTCACATATATAATCGAGTAATTTTGTGCGAACCTCTTTATCTTCATAGAAAAATACAATCACTACCATCAGTTCGCCCGTGGATGTGGTGCGAATCATAAGCGTACGTAAAAAGCCTTCTTGATTCCGTAAGTCAAAGAATGTCAAATCATTTTGCAGTGCATATTCTTTGATGCTATTACGTATCTTATTGGAAATATCCTCTTGTAACCAACATTTATTTATGTCTAATACTTTATCAAACATTCCCGGAATATGAAATCCCACTCCGTTTAAATCCTTCTCGGTATGCTCTTTTCCAACCTCTTCAAACGATAGCCATTTCCTATTGCTGAATGTATATTCCAATTTATTTCTATATTCGTAAATGTGTTGAGAACCAAGAATATAGTTAGCTTCAGGAAGTTCGATATGTCCTATCCTGGTCAAATTGTCGATTACCTGTTTATGTTTGTATTTTAATTGCTCTTCGTATGGCAATATCTGCCATTTACAACCACCGCAAGTGCCGTAATGCTCGCATTTCGCTTCACAACGAATGTCGCTGTATTTGTGAAAATTAATTACGCGTCCCTCCATGTAGTTCTTCTTCTTTTTCGTTATCTGAATGTCTACAATATCCCCGGGTACCGCATATTGAGTAAATACTACTATATCGTCTAATTTTAATATCGCCTTGCCTTCAGCTGCTACATCGGTAATCGTAACTTCTTTAATTATAGGTAGTTCTTTACGCTTTCTCGACATTGTATTTATTATAATTTTTATATCTCGTAATCAATGAATATTCTTATTTCTTTATTTCAAATCGGTCGGCTGACTTCCAGAATGGTAGTCTGTTACGCACCTTATCAAGGTAAGCCATGTCTATTTCTGCGGTGCGAACTCCCGCTTCCCAATCTTCGAAGGATGCCAAACACTTTCCTCGTGGATCTAAAATTACTGAGTGACCGCAATGCTTGACACTATAACTGTCTGTGCCAATTGCATTTACTGCACATACATAAGCCTGGTTTTCCATAGCTCGCGCCACAGTTAGTGCATCCCACGCCTCAATACGATCTTTAGGCCAATTCGCAGTGTAGATTAAAACATCATAATCACTGCCTGTCATATTTCGGCTCCATACAGGGAATCGTAAGTCGAAGCAAATCAGCACTCTAAATTTTATTCCTTTATATTCTACATCTAAATGTTTATCTCCGGCTGTGAAATATTTCTGCTCATCTCCGATAAAAAGATGCCTTTTATCTGCAAAAGAAATCTCTCCATCCGGCTTGCAAAAAAAGCCTCTGTTATATGATTTTCCATTCTCTGAAGCCATAAAACTTCCGGCAATAGCAAAATTTCCTTCTTTTGCCCAACGCTTTATCGCTTGAATAGCCTCTCCATCAGTGCTTTCCGCTAATTCCGGTTTGTCAACAGAAAATCCTGTCGAAAACATCTCCGGCAGAATAACTAATTCCGTACTGCCGTAAAGACTCTCTATCGTGCTTCCAAATGTGTTGAGATTATGATTCTTATCTCCCCAAATTATCTCTTGTTGAATAATTGATACTTTCATTTTTTACTTTTTAATAAATGGTGTAATTTTATGACTTCCATCGCTTGACGTACATCATGTACTCGTAAAATATTGGCACCTCGCTCAATAGCAAAAGTATTTAATATCGTAGTGCCGTTTAATGCTTCTAATGGAGTTATTTCTAATGGTTTAAAAATCATTGATTTGCGTGAAATACCTACCAGAATCGGAGCGTTAAAACATTCAAATAGAGAAAGGTCGTTCAGCAATTGATAGTTTTGCTCTACCGTTTTTGCAAAGCCATAACCCGGATCTATAATTATCTCTTTGTTGAATCCGGCATCTCTCAATTGTTTGATTTTTTCTGAAAAATATCGCAAAATATCCGATTCGAAATCAGAATATTCCGTCATATTTTGCATCGTTTGCGGATTTCCTTTGCTGTGCATCAAAATATATGGCACTTGTAACTCTGCCATCGTGCTGAAGAGGGTCTTGTCCATCTCCCCTCCATAAACGTCATTGATAATGTCCGCATCAAATTCTTTTACGGAAATCTTTGCTACACTACTGCGAAATGTATCCACAGATATCGGTATTTCAGGCCACTCTTCACGTATCGCACCTAATGCCATACACACTCTGTCAATCTCTTCTTGCTCAGTGACTTCCGGAGCACCGGGACGAGTAGAGTAGCCCCCTATATCCAATATGCTCGCTCCTTCGTTTATTGCCTTCTCCGCCGACTTTTTTACTTCTTCTTTGCTGCTGTGGCGACTGCCGGAGTAAAAAGAATCCGGCGTAGAATTGATTATTGCCATTACTATCGGATTGCTCGTGTCAATGATATTTCCTTTAATGACAATATTTTTGTTGTACTCTTCGTTATTCATATGAATGCTTTTATTTTCGAATGCAAAATTAGATAAAATAATTGGTTCTCCGAAAAAAAATCACTAATACGTAAAAATTTTCTCATATATATGGTAGTATAATAAATTTTTTGTAAATTTGCAGTCGCAAAGTAAAATTCGCAGGGTATACTGCTTTTGCTTGTCTTTTATATTAATAATGTAATAATCACCAAGAATTATATACTGTAATAAACATAGACTACTATGAAATTACTATCAAAACTATCTTTATTCTGCTGCTTATTTGCAGTTTTGGTGTTCACTGGCTGTCAAAAACAGTCGATGACTACTCAATCGGAGAAAACCGGTTGGAAGTATAATAAACCGGATCAAGGTTTCTTTAATGTGAATACCGTTTATCACGGAAAATGCCCTATGGGTATGATTTACATCCCTGTTTCTACTGCCGTACGCGGTCAAAACAGCGAAATGATGTCAATTCCGGAGAATAATGCCAAAAAACGTGTAGCCGCTTCCGGTTTTTATATGGACGAGTATGAGGTTACTAATCTTAACTGGCGTGAATATATTGCATGGCTCGAGGGTGTCTATGCTCACGACCTTACCAAAGTGGTTCTAGCCCTCCCTGATGAGTCCGTTTGGCGTAAAGAACTCGCTTATAACGAGCCTTTCGTGCGCGACTATTTTACTCACGTTGCTTATGGTTTCTACCCTGTTGTGGGTGTTTCTTGGCGTCAAGCCGTTGCTTATTGCGAGTGGCGTACCGACCGTTTGAATGAGAACGAACTCATCCTTCGCGGTGTCATCCCTTACAAACCGCTTACTCTTATCAATGAGCAAATCAGAAATGATAAACCGGATTCAGCTCGTAAATATTTCTTCACTACTAAATACGCCCGCGATTATGTTACTTACACAAACATGAACGCTGATGATTTAGGCGACGTTTATTTCGATCCTGACTATCGTTACGACCTTAATGGCGACGACGAAATAAGTGCCGATGAGTGGAAAATTGCCCTCGATGGCGTGCTTTACGATGCCGAAATTCGTCTCCCTACTGAAACTGAATGGGAATATGCTGCTTATGGCCTTGAAACTTACAGAGGTATGTATCAACAAACTAATACTTACCCTTGGGCTGGTGACCAAATGCGTGAATTGGACGATAAAGATAAACGCGGCGATTTCTATGCTAACTTCCTCCGCGGTCGTGGAGACCCTATCGGTGTGCAACTCAATGGTACTCTTACCGTGCCTGTTACTTTCTTCCAACCTAATGGTTTCGGATTGTATAACATGGCTGGTAATGTTAACGAATGGGTGAAAGATGTATATCGTGCTAATACAAACTTCGTTGATGAGGTGAACTCTTTCCGTGGTAACGAATTCGAATCCGATTCTTTATACGCCGAAAACGTTCTTACAAAACATTTCGCAGGTCTCTCTCCTCAAGTGCGCGACTCTATGCGTAAAGTGCTTATAAACGAACGTGGTATTACTAAAACAGGTGGCGACTATCGCGACTTTAAAGATGGTGATAAACAATCTTCTATCAACGACTCTGTACTCGTTTATAAAGACCTTACCCCTATCGAAAAAGCAAGTCTCTATTCTAATACCGCTCGCGTTTATAAAGGTGGTGGATGGAACGACCGCTCTATCTGGCTTAACCCTTCTAACCGTAGAGCCCTCGAAGAAACTCGCTGCCGTAACGACCTCGGTTTCCGTTGCGTGATGAGTACTGTTGGCGGTAATGAACATAGCCGCGAATATTATTACAAAGATAAATAATTAATTTATTATAGATTATTGTAAAAAAAGCACTCACTCACTTGATGGGTAGTGCTTTTTTACTGCATATATAAATGAAATTGATATGAAAAATATTGAAAGAACTGTTATTGTAGATGCACTGAAACGTACCGATTACGGAGCAGATGTTAATATTAAAGGTTGGGTGCGTACCCGCCGTGGTAATAAAAATGTAAATTTCGTCGCTCTTAATGATGGATCTACTATCAATAATATTCAAATAGTTATCGATATAGAAAAGTTTGGCGATGATTTCTTGAAACCTATTACTACCGGTGCTTGTATTAGTGTAAACGGTAAATTGGTGCAATCACAAGGTCAAGGTCAATCCGTTGAAATTCAAGCTGATGAAATTCTGATTTACGGCACTGCCGACCCAAAAACTTACCCTCTCCAAAAGAAGGGTCATACCCTTGAATTCCTCCGCGAAATTGCTCACCTCCGCCCTCGTACTAATACTTTCGGAGCTATTTTCCGTATCCGTCATAACATGGCTATGGCTATTCATACCTATTTCCATGAACATGGATATTTCTATTTCCATACCCCTCTTATCACCTCTTCCGACTGTGAAGGTGCCGGTCAAATGTTTCAAGTTACTACACAAAACCTTTACGACTTGAAAAAGGATGAGAATGGTAAAATAGATTATTCTAACGATTTCTTCGGAAAACAAGCTTCATTAACCGTTTCCGGTCAGCTCGAAGGCGAACTCGCAGCAATGTCGCTCGGTAAAATATATACTTTCGGTCCTACTTTCCGTGCTGAAAATTCAAATACCCCTCGTCACCTTGCAGAATTCTGGATGATTGAACCCGAAGTGGCTTTCTATGAAATAGAGGATAACATGGCACTGGCTCAAGATTTTATCCAATATTGCGTGCGTTGGGCACTCGAAAAA
>JAEDFN010000017.1 GCA_016292775.1 Paludibacteraceae bacterium | reverse complement strand
AATCTTATCATCACTACCAATATTGAGCAAGTTTTGCATAGCACGACCTTTACTTTGTTTGTTTCCTTCCGGTATTTCATAAACTTTTAACCAATAACATCTTCCTTTTTGTGTAAAGAAAAGCATTGTGGCGTGCATAGATGCCGGGTAGATATACTCTATAAAATCTTCATCTCTGGTTTTTCCTCCAATAGCACCAATTCCTCCTCTATTTTGGGCTTTATATTCCGCTAATGGAGTACGTTTTATATATCCGAGGTGAGATATTGTTATTACCATTTCATCATCGGCATAAAAATCTTCAGGATTAAATTCTTCGCTTGAATATATTATCTGAGTTTTACGTTCATCCCCATATTTTTCGCGAATTTCAATCAGCTCATTTTTGATGATTTCCATCTTTCTTTCATAACGAGCAAGAATGTCTTTCAAATCTTCAATTTTCTTTAAAAGTTCTTCATATTCTTCTCTCAACTTATTCTGCTCCATAGAAGTAAGTTGACGAAGACGTAATTCGGAAATATATGTGGCTTGACGATCGGTAATTCCAAATCTTACCATCAAATTCTCTTTGGCTTCGGATGGAGTTTTAGACGCACGGATTATTGCAATTGCTTCATCCAAATTATCCAAAATTATTATACATCCTTCAAGAACTTCCATTCTCTCTTTTGCCTTATCCAATTCAAATTCTGTACGACGGGTAACAACTTCATGCCTATGCTCTACAAAATAATGAATTAACTCTTTTAAATTCAATGTACGAGGACGACCATCAACAAGTGCTATATTATTGATGTTGAAAGAAGTTTGTAAAGCAGTATATTTGAAAAGTTGGTTTAAAACAACCGAAGCATTTGCATCTTTTTTAACGTCAACAACAATACGCATACCTTGACGGTCGGTTTCGTCATTTACATTATATATACCTTGAACTTTATTATCAATGGCCAAATCAGCAATACTTTTTATTAATTCTGCTTTATTAACCATATACGGTATCTCAGTAATTACTATTTTATCGTAATCAGAAGAAGTTTGAGCAGCCTCTATCTCTGCTTTAGAACGAATAATTACCTTACCTCTACCGGTTTCATATGCCTCTTTTACTCCGGAATAACCATAAATAAAACCACCAGTAGGGAAATCTGGAGCCAAAATATGTTTCATTAATTCCGGAATCGTAATATCATTATTATCTATATAAGCTACAATAGCATCTATAGTTTCCGAAAGATTATGAGGAGCCATATTAGTAGCCATTCCGACTGCAATACCGGAAGAACCATTAATAAGCAAATTAGGCAATCTTGTTGGTAATACTAAAGGTTCGCTAGTAGTTTCACTAAAGTTTGGCACAAAGTTAACCGTATTTTTTTCTATGTCTTTTAGCATCTCATCTGCTATTTTTGACATTCTAGCCTCGGTATAACGCATAGCAGCGGGACTATCACCATCTACAGAACCAAAATTACCTTGAGGGTCTACAAGAGGATATCGTAAAGACCATGACTGACCTAAACGAACAAGAGTACCATATATTGATGAATCACCATGTGGATGGTATTTACCCATAACCTCACCGACAATAGTAGCACATTTTTTATGAGGCTTATCATTAGTGCAATTTATAGAATTCATCGCATATAATACACGACGATGAACAGGCTTAAATCCATCACGAACATCAGGTAATGCTCGAGATACAATGACAGACATAGAGTAGTCTATATAAGCTTGTTTCATCTGACTCTCTACATCAATTTGGGTAATTCTTTCTTGATTATCTATCATAATTAGTATAAATTTTCAAAAAAAACTGAGCTAACTTTGTGATATAGAATAAATAAAACTATAATCACAAATTTTTATAAAGGTACAATTATTATTTGAATTGACAAAGATTTTTTCTAATTTTTTGAATAAGGATAAGATGTTTATTATTAATTTTATTTTTGTAAATATAAATTAAAAAAAATGATTGACAAAATAAAATGTCAATCATTTTTATAAATATATAAACAGGTGATTATCTATGTATTAAAAATAAATTCTATTTAATCATAACAGTCCCATCATTAAAAACGACAATTATTTGCGTAATTTTCTTTTCTAATAATTTTGTCGGATTTCCTGAATTTGAAAGTCTATTTTCACTTTTATTATAAGCTACAGCCTCTTCATCCCGTAACTCTGAATGCATGGAATTAGGAATTGGATTACTTAGAATATTTTCAGACTCGGTTTCGAAAGGAATAGAAGTTTGTACGACTTTACTATCTTCTATAGGAACATTACAATCGGCAATACCTCCATACATATCACCATCTCCATTTATCAACCAATTTAAACTAATTTTAGGAAACGCATCTTGTATTTTATAAACCATATCCAAAGTAGGATTGGTTTTTCCACTTTTCAAATTAGATAATGTAGCATTATTAATCCCGGTCTGCTTTGAAAATTCTAAATTACTGCCATGAGCATATTCTGTAATCAGTTTTAATATCCTATCTTTCATATTAAATCACCCTTTTATGTTATTAAATTTTCTTTTACAAAGGTAATACAAATATTTTAAATACGCAAATTTTACGTGTTTTATAATTATAAATCATATAATTTTATAATCATAAATCACACTCAAAAACAAATACGTATAAACAACATGAAATAAAGAACTTAATAATTAAACCCCATTATAAACAATTCATTTAGATATTACATACTAAATAACTGAAAACAAATAAGTTATTTTATTTTTACAATCTAAACTGCCTGAATTTTATATTCATAAATCAACAAGCAGAATAAATTTAAAGAAACACTTTAATTTTCTCGTTTATATATTTGATTTTCAATAATATTACTACTCTATTTGTTATGTGTTAATTCTGCATTTTTATAATTGTATATTTCATTTATTAATACACAATACTACTCTATTTCATTATTTATAAATATAAATTTATCTGTACAGATATTGATTTATAAATATAAAATCCATATATAAAATCATAAAAAAAGAGAGTGAATAAGAAAATCTCATTCACTCTCTCTTTATTTCAATAAAAATTAAATTATTCAGCAGAATTTTCCGTTTCTTCGTCTATAGCAGAATCTACTAAAATTCTACCACAATATTCGCATACAATAATTTTCTTTCTGGTTTTTATATCCAACTGTCTTTGAGGTGGTATTTTATTAAAGCATCCTCCGCAAGCATCTCTCTCTACAGTAACCACAGCCAAACCATTTCTGGCATTTTTTCTGATACGTTTGAAGGCATTTAATAATCTCTCCTCTATTAACAATTCCAACTCTTTAGCTTTTGTAATTAACTGCTCTTCTTGCTGCTTTGTTTCAGCAATAATTTCATTCAATTCATTTTTCTTTTGATCTAAGTCAGTTAATTTGTCTTTAAGAGACTCTTCTATATTAACCAAATCGTTTTTTCTAGCTGCAATTTCATGCTCTTTATCATTTATCGTTTTGGTACAAGACTCAATTTCAAGGTTTTGATAATCTATTTCTTTGCAAATTGCATCAAACTCTCGGTTATTACGAACATTATTTTTTTCTTCCTCTTTCTTTGCTATTTTAGCATTTGCATCATTTATAGCTAGTTTACTTTGAGATATTACCTGATTACATGAAAGAATTTCATCTTGGTATTTTTTTACACGAGTTTTTAAACCTTCTATTTCATCTTCAAGGTCTTTTACTTCTAAAGGCAATTCCCCTCTTAAAGTACGTATCTTGTCTATTTCAGATACTACTTTTTGAAGATTATATAACGCTCTTAAACGTTCTTCAACCGGAATTTCTTTAGTTTCACTATTTTTCTGACTATTATTTACCATAAATCAAGTATATTATTTTATTTATATTTATCTGAAAATTAATAATTTACACAAAACAAACCGGATTACACTCAGTTTGGGATTTGGCAACTGCAAATTTAGGAAAAATTTCTATAAGTTGTTCATAAATAATGTCTTTTGTGATTATTTCTGATTCATAGTGACCAATATCGGCAATAACTATTTGATTTTCAGGCATAAAATATTCATGATATTTAATATCTGCAGTGAAATATATTTCAGCTCCTTTATCTATTGCATCTTGAATAAATTCTGCTCCACTACCTCCACATAACGCTATTTTTTTTACTTTTTTATTCAACAATGGAGAATGTTTTATTGCATTAATGTGTAATAATTGTTTTACTTTATTCAAAATTTCTATTTCATCATACTCTTCATCCAACTCACCAATTGCTCCTAATCCAATGTTATTATTGTGAATATCAGTAGATAAAATAGAAATATTTTTCAACCCGATACATTCTGCCAACCTACAACTTACTCCATTTTGTATTTTATCCAGATTTGTATGCATTGAATAGATGGCAATATCATTTTTTATAGCAGTGCGAATAACTCTTTCTATATATGTTTTTTCTGTAATATGTTTTATTCCGTGAAAAATTAAAGGATGATGCGATACTATTAAATTTGCCCCTATAGATATTGCTTCGTTAATTACTTTTTCAGTAACATCAAGGCAAACCAATACTTTAACTATTTCGCTATTTACATCTCCTATTTGCAAACCTGAGTTATCAAAAGATTCTTGATAATCATTTGGTGCAAAACCATTTAACTTGTCAATTACTATTTTTAGTTTCATAATAAACTTATTATTTTTTTCTTTACAAAGTTATAAATATTTTTTTGATATTCTACTTTATAAAAAAAGCTTTATTATGTATGCTAATTGACAATTTTAAAGTAACTTTGCAAGATGAATTAGTATCAATTTTGATTTTAAATTAAACACGTATAAATTAATAAGATAAAATAATATATATGTATAGAACTCATACTTGTGGCGAATTAAGACTTGCCAACATTGGAGAAAATGTTACTCTATCCGGATGGGTACAACGTACCAGAAAAATGGGTGGAATGACTTTTGTGGATTTACGAGATAGATATGGTATCACTCAACTTGTATTTAATAATGAAATTAATGCTTCATTATGTGATCAAGCAAATAAACTTGGTCGTGAATATGTATTACAAGTAAAGGGTGTAGTTTCTGAACGTAGTTCAAAAAACAGTAAAGTATCTACAGGAGATATTGAGATTATAGTTTCTGAGATGCAAATATTAAATACAGCTCAGGTGCCTCCTTTTACAATCGAAGATAATACAGATGGCGGTGATGATATTAGAATGCAGTATCGCTATTTGGATTTAAGAAGAAATTGCGTAAGGGCCAATTTGGAATTACGCCATAAAATGGCATTTGAGGTAAGAAAATACTTAGATGAGCACGGTTTTATAGAGGTAGAAACCCCTGTATTAATCAAATCCACTCCGGAAGGTGCGAGGGATTTTGTTGTTCCTAGCAGAATGAATCCGGGTCAATTTTATGCCTTACCTCAATCACCTCAGACATTTAAACAGTTGCTGATGGTTAGTGGTTTCGATCGTTATTTCCAAATTGTAAAATGTTTTAGAGATGAAGATTTACGTGCCGATCGTCAACCGGAATTTACTCAGATAGATTGTGAAATGTCTTTTGTAGAGCAGGAAGATATCATCAATCTTTTTGAAGGTATGAGTAAATATTTATTCAAAACTATCAAAGGCATAGACTTACCTGATTTTCCTAGAATGACATGGCATGATGCTATGAAATATTATGGTTCTGACAAACCGGATACTCGCTTTGATATGAAATTTGTGGAGTTAGACGGAATATTAAAAGGTCATGGTTTTTCTGTATTTGACAATGCCAAGTATATTGGTGGTATTTGTGCAAAAGGTGCCGCTACATATACAAGAAAACAATTGGATGCGCTAACTGATTTTGTAAAGAAACCACAAATTGGAGCAAAAGGAATGGTTTATGCCAGAATTGAAAACGATGGTACTGTAAAATCCAGTGTAGATAAATTTTATTCTCAAGATGTACTTCAAGCAATGAAATCTGCAATGCATGCTGAAGTTGGCGACTTGATATTAATATTAAGTGGAGATGATGTTCAAAAAACTCGTAAGCAACTTTGTGAATTACGTCTTGAAATGGGAAATCAATTAGGGTTAAGAGATAAGAATAAATATTCTTGTTTGTGGGTAATAGACTTTCCATTATTTGAGTGGAGTGAAGAAGACCATCGTTTCTACGCAATGCATCATCCATTCACTTCTCCTAAATTAGAAGATGTTGATTTACTTGATACTGACCCCGGTGCAGTTAGAGCAAATGCATATGATATGGTTATCAACGGCGTTGAAGTTGGTGGTGGTTCTATAAGAATTCACGATAGCGAATTACAACATAAAATGTTTAAATTATTAGGATTCACACCCGAAAAAGCAGAAGCTCAATTCGGTTTCTTAATGAATGCATTTAAATATGGTGCACCTCCTCATGGTGGCTTGGCATATGGATTAGATCGTTTTGTATCATTATTTGCAGGATTGGATTCTATTAGAGATTGCATTGCATTCCCTAAAAATAATGCAGGTAGAGACGTTATGATAGATGCCCCTTCCGTTTTGGATGATGACCAATTAAAAGAATTAAATTTGAAAATCAACATTAATTAATATGGAAAGAAGAGTAAGAGTTAGATTTGCACCTTCACCAACCGGTGCTTTACACATTGGAGGTGTAAGAACTTGTCTATATAACTACTTGTTTGCAAAGCAAAACAATGGAGATCTTGTGTTTCGTATAGAAGATACGGATTCCAATCGCTTTGTTCCCGGTGCTGAAGAATATATATTGGAATCATTAAAATGGTTGGGTATCAAATTTGATGAAGGTGTTTCTTTTGGTGGTAATTATGGTCCTTATCGTCAAAGTGAACGTCGTGAAATCTATAAAAAATATGTACAGCAATTATTAGACTCCAATCATGCTTACATTGCTTTTGATACACCGGAAGAATTAAATGCTAAAAGAGAGGCTATTCCCAATTTCCAATACGATGCATCAACACGCCTTCAAATGAGAAATTCTTTAACCCTACCAAAAGAAGAGGTTGAAAAACTAATTGCTGAAGGCAAACAATACGTTGTTCGTGCAAAAATCGAACCGAATGAAGAGATTATAGTTCATGATATTATCCGCGGTGATGTACATGTAAACTCCTCTATTATTGATGATAAAGTATTATATAAATCTGCAGATAATTTACCAACATATCACCTTGCTAATATCGTAGACGACCATTTAATGGAGATTTCTCATGTAATTAGAGGCGAAGAATGGTTGCCAAGTGCCCCATTACATGTGTTATTATATAGATTTTTTGGTTGGGAAGATACTATGCCTAAATTTGCACATCTTGCACTGTTATTGAAACCGGATGGAAATGGAAAACTAAGTAAGCGTGATGGTGATAGACTTGGTTTCCCGGTATTCCCATTAGAATGGCACGATCCTAAAACAGGTGATATTTCATCAGGATATAGAGAGAGTGGTTATTTACCTGAAGCGGTAATTAATTTCCTTGCTCTTTTAGGCTGGAATCCGGGTAATGATCAAGAGATAATGAGTATGGATGAACTCATTTCTTTATTTAAATTAGAAAAATGCTCTAAAAGTGGAGCCAAATTCGATTTTGAAAAGGGTAAATGGTTTAATCATCAATATATTCAACAAACTGATAATAAAATTATTGCAGAGTCATTTAATAAAGATATCATAGCTAATGGCATTACTACTACACCTCAAAAAGTAGAACAAGTGGTATCTTATATGAAAAGCCGTGTGAATTTTATTAATGAATTATGGCCTTTATGTTCTTTCTTTTGGATAGCTCCTACTGAGTACGATGCTAAAGCTGTTCAAAAAAGATGGAAACCAGAGACTCCGAAGATGATGAAGGAACTCAAAGAAATTCTGTTGCAATGGAATGATTTTGATAATCCCGATACTACAGAAGAGTATGTAAAACAATGGTGTGAAAAACAATCTTATGGATTGGGTAACGTTATGAATCCATTCAGATTGATGTTGGTTGGAGAATTAAAAGGTCCTCACATGTTTGAAGTTACTGCTGTATTAGGGAAAGAAGAAACCATTCGGAGAATGGATGTTGCATTAGAAAAATTACCTACATTCGCATAAAATTATGGAGTATATTCAAGTTTTTTTTCACAATGCAGATAACGACGATTATACAAACGATATATTGGCGGAATATCTATGTGAAATTGGATTTGATTCATTTGAAAATATTAATATGGGGTTAGTGGCATATTGCCCTAACTCCATTTTTAATGAATCATTAATGATAGATACTATCAAAGAAATCCCTTTCATCGATTACAAAAAGCTATCATATTCTATAAAAAAAATGGAAGACAAAAATTGGAATGCAATTTGGGAATCTGATAGTTTTAAACCAATCATTGTTGATAATAAATGTATTATTCATTCTTCTAATTATTCTTATCAAACTGAATATCAGTATGATATAATTATTAATCCAACACAAAGTTTTGGTACCGGATATCATGAAACTACTCGAATGATGCTTTCATTCATACTCTATAGTGATATTCGCAATAAAAACATACTTGATTTTGGATGTGGTACAGGAGTTTTAGGTATTCTATCATGTAAACGAGAAGCAAAATCAGCTATAGGGATAGATATTGATAATTGGAGTGTAGAATGCGCAAAAAATAATTGTAAACTTAATAATGTTGATAATTTTGAAATATTATTAGGCGACTCAATGCTTTTGAATAATCTAAATAAACAATTTGATATTATCTTTGCAAACATTAATAGGAATATCATACTATCTGATATGGAGAGGTATGTTAAAGTACTAAAGAATGGCGGGGATATATATTTTAGCGGTTTTTATTCTACAGATCTGGATGTAATTATATCTGCTGCAAATAAAAACAATTTAGAACTAGAAGAAAAAAAGGAAGACAACAATTGGATTGCGGTGAAATTTAAAAAGAAAGTAATATAAATTTTACTTTCTAAATAATCTATGAAGTGCATCAAATAATTTTTTATTACGCAATCTGTGTGCACGATAATATAATTGTGGTTGTGCCCCAAAACCTAAATAAAATTGTTTAACTCCGGGTATCATAGAACCTTCAAAATCAAAAGTATAACCTTTGTCCATACTATATTTGATAGCATTATCCATCAATAAAAACATTGCACAATATTTTTTTCCAACCATATTTGATATAGGGGCAAAATAAATCATTTTCGAGATACCAATAATAGCTGCCAACCCGGCTATTAATTCTCCATCTTTAAATGCACCATTAATAAATAGGTAATTTTTTATTGATAACTCATTCAACAAATTGATTAATAAAGTTTTATTATTAGATATTTTACATTCATCACAATTTAATAGAGAGAGAAACTCTGATAGTTTAATAGATTTTATTTCAACGCCGGATAATAATGCTTTAGATATATTTCGCTTTGTGTTTTTATTATAATTCGACGATACAATACAATAATTTTGAGGTGGCAAAATTAAATTTAATTTACTCTCCTTAGATACATTATTATAATTTAGATTAATATCATAAATCAAATAAGGAATTTTCTTCAAAAATTCAGTTACGATTGTTTGGTCAATCGGAATATTATTCGACAGAATTCCTAATTGTTGCGTAAAAGGAGGTTGAATAACATATTTAACACCAAATTTCTTTTTGGTAGTAATTGGCATAATATATTGAAAATCAGTAGAAACTAGAGCTTCCCAAGAAGGAGAAACAACATCCAAATACCATGAAAAAAAATAAGGCAAAGCAAAATTGGATGAAGCAACTACTCTATCCCATTTATTTTTGTCTATTTCATTATGTTTTAGATGTATGATTTCAATCATAAATAATGCTCAATAAAAATTTTAATTCCTAATAAAATCAGAATAATACCACCAAGTAATTCAAAATTAAAATGTAATTTTTGACCAACTTTTAACCCGATAATACAACCAATAAAAGTAAAGATAAAACTACCCAAAGCAATAATTAACGCAGCAAAATAAATCAAATTTCCTTGATTTACAAAAATCAATCCGGTAGCTAATGCATCAATACTTGTAGCAATAGCTAAAAGAAAAAGAATTCCAAGAGAACCATATGGCGACATTTTATTATCGGATTCTTCTTCAATATTATCACCATTATTCTTACTCTCAACAATCATTTTAATTCCGATAAATGCCAAAATTGCAAGAGCAAACCAATGGTTATATCTAAAAATAAAGTCAGAAAAAATATTAGAAACCAAGCACCCGATAATAGGCATCATTCCTTGAAAAAGACCAAAGAAGAACGCCATTCTCAAAATTTTCGAAAAATTAAATTTTCCATAAGAGATACTGCCGGCTATAGAAACAGCAAAACAATCCATTGCTAAAGAAACAGAAAGCAATGAAATATCAAAAAAATTCATTTTACTCTATATTTTTATAAGTTTCTTGAAAATCTTTAGCTGCTTGTTCCAACTCATTATACCACTCGACCCCGAATTTCCGCACAAGAGGTTCCTTTAGAAATTTATAAACCGGTAATTTTAATTTATTTCCAAGAACTTCTGCACAATGACATACTTGCCACTTATGATAATTAACAGCAGTAAAATCTTTATATTCTGTTAGTCTTATAGGATATAAATGGCATGAAATAGGTTTGTAAAACGAAATTTTCTTCTCTCTATAAGCTTTTTCTATAGCACATTTTCGAGTACCATCTTTATCTGTATAAGAAAACACACACTCCCTATTATTCACAATTGAGGTAACCAAATCTCCATCTTCATCCCTATAAGCAACACCTTGTGATTCAATTACTTTTCTACACTCATCAGATATATCATCCCAAATAACAGGTACAATTTTTTTTAATTCATCCAATTCTTCTTCTTCTAAAGGAGCACCGGAGTCACCTTCTATGCAACAATCACCATGACAAGTATTTAGGTCACAGCAAAAACACTGTTCTAAAACTTCAAAACTAACAATAGTATTTCCGATTTCTATCATAAAAAAATTTTTTTGCAAAGATACTACTTTTTATCTACTCTTTTTCATTTATATGGATTTAATTGAGTAACTTTGTATAAAATTTATTTTTATGATTCAAGAGCTGCAATTAAAATTATCTCCATATGAAGCTTCCTCGATAGATATTATTAAAAAGGTAATATCTAAACAGATACAAATACCGATAGAAGATATTACACATATTCAAGTAGTAAAAAAATCTATTGATGCGCGTTCAAGAAACCCGATAATTATTTTAAAATTAATCATATATATATCGGAAAGTTTCTCATATAAGTATGAAAATGAGTACTACTACAATAATATTTCCAAATCCAAAGAGATTATCGTTGTAGGGGCTGGTCCTGCCGGCTTATTCGCTGCTTTAAGATTAATAGAATTGGGGCTGAAACCTATAGTATTAGAGAGGGGAAAGGATGTATCGGAACGCAAAAAAGATATAGCACTTCTATCAAGAAACATATCTCTAAATGAAGAGAGTAATTATTGTTTTGGAGAAGGAGGAGCAGGTACTTTCTCTGATGGAAAATTATTTACAAGGTCAAATAAAAGAGGTAATATTAAGCGTATCTTGGAAATATTTCATATGCATGGTGCTCAAGATGAAATACTATTTGAAGCACACCCTCATATTGGAACAGATGTATTACCAACAGTAATCAAAAATATAAGGCAACGAATTTTGGATTGTGGAGGAGAAATTCATTACAACTCAAAAGTAACTGATTTTGATATTAGTTTTAATGAAATACAAGGTGTAAAATGTGAAAATGGAGTTACTTACAAATCAAACTATGTAATTTTGGCAAGTGGACATTCAGCTCGTGATATTTATTATACATTGTATAATAATAACATATCTATTGAAGCAAAAGGCTTTGCCATGGGAGTTAGAGTTGAACATCCCCAATCATTAATAAACAAAATTCAATACCATTCTGCAGCAAAAAACAACTACTTACCTTCGGCATCTTACTCATTAGTACAACAAGTTGATAATAGAGGTGTATACTCCTTTTGTATGTGTCCCGGCGGTTGCATTGTTCCTTCTGCTACTCAAAACAATCAAGTGGTAGTTAATGGTATGAGTGCATCAAGACGTAATTCTCCATATGCCAATTCCGGTATTGTAGTTGAATTACACCCTGAAAATTTAAAAAACTACACTAAATATAACGAATTATCAGGATTAAAATTCCAAGAAGATTTTGAAAGAATGTCATTCGAAGCCGTTTGTTCCGGACAGCAAGCACCCGCCCAAAGATTGGCCGACTTTATTAGTAATACTACCTCATCTACCCTACCAAAATGTTCGTATTTACCCGGAGTAATTTCTTCACCATTACATAAATGGATGCCTTCTATAATTTCAAAATCTCTGCAAGAAGGTTTTAAAGGATTTAATAAGAAAATGCCGGGATTTATAACAAACGACGCCATTATAGTCGGTGTTGAAAGTAGATCTTCTTCACCAATCCGCATTCCTCGAAATCCGAATACATTTGAACATATACAAATTAAAGGATTATTCCCTGCCGGAGAAGGAAGTGGATACGCCGGAGGCATTACATCAAGTGCGATGGATGGAGAAAAATGTGCAGAATCTATTTATAATATTATAAACAACATACACTTATGAAAAACAATACAGCGAAAAAACTATTATCATTATTCCATTGGAAAATTGATACAAGTATATCACTTCCCGATAAATGTGTTGTATGTATAGCTCCTCACACCTCTAATTGGGATTTTATTGTAGGCATACTTTTTAAATATGCAACAAACTTGCATGCTTCTTTTTTTATGAAAAAAGAGTGGTTTAGATTTCCTTTGAACAAATTTATGAAGTCTCTCGGTGGTATCCCTATTGATAGAAGTAAAAAAAATAATATTACAGACATTATATCAGAAGAATTTCAGAAAAGAGATAATTTGATAATAGGACTTACACCGGAAGGTACACGCAGTTTGAATTATGAATGGAAAAAAGGATTTTATTTCATCGCTCAAAAAGCGAATGTACCTATTGTACTGGCCTATATAGATTATAAGAAAAAAATAGTTGGATACAACAAACTGTTGAACCCAACTAATTATGAAGAAGATATAAAGATTATTAAGAACTTTTATAGTAATATTAGTGCTAAATATCCGGAAAAATTCGGTTGCAAAATTTAACCGTTAATAAATTTTTTAATCTTGTTTTGAAGCGAATTAGGTGATAATACTTTTATTTTGTCATGGTTCGCAACGAGAAAATCTTCAATTTTCTTTGATACAACCATATTATATTGTAAAATCATACTACCATCTATCTCTTCAAGCTCAACCCTTTGAGAGTTATCTATAGGGGAATTGATAATTTCATCTACAATAGAGTATTCTACCCATAGCCTAACAAAAATAGAAGAATTATTCTCTTTTTCTACTTTAACGGGGAGAGGTAAATTCAAAGACTGAGCTATTTTCTCATGTAGTGTAATTAATGGAGATTCGATGTTTTTTAATGACGAAAAAGCTGAATAATCATATAACACATTTAGAGCCTCTAAAATATTTTGTTTGTCTAACTCTGTCAATGTTTGATTTAGTAAAGTATATTTTTTATCATCATAAGAGTAGTACTTCTTCTCTACTACTTTAATCGGTGCGTTATATCCCTTTACAGAATTTCTCATCAACTCCAAATCTGCTTGAACAGAGCGTTTGGAATTTTTTCCTGTATCTTTACAAGCATCTATTAAGTCTTGCAACGACCATTTCTTTGTATTATCTTTCAAACATTGATTGATAATAAGCAACCGTTTAATATTCATATTATCATAATTTAATAACGCTACAAAGTTACGTAGTTTTCATAATATATGCAAATATTTTGCGTATAAAAAAAGTGTAATAAAGACAAAATCTTTATTACACTTATAACTATGATAATAAAATTATTATAATGCCTTTTTAATATTTTCGGCTACTTGAGCAGGAGTAAAACCAAGTTTCTCATCCAATACTTTATAAGGAGCTGAAAATCCAAAAGATTCAAGACCGAAAATTACACCATTTTCTCCAACTAAACCTGCAAGATTGCAAGGTAAACCAGCAGTAAGTCCGAATCGTTTTTCATTTGGTTTTAAAACTGATTCTTGATATTCTTTAGATTGTGATCTGAATAATCCTTCTGAAGGAACAGATACGAGGCGAACATTAATACCTTCTGCCTTTAAAATTTCAGAAGCTTCAGCCAATGTAGATACTTCAGAACCGGATGCGAGGAGAGTTATTTGCGAATCTTTATTGTCGATTACAACATAAGCTCCTTTCGCAACGCCTTCCGCCTCAACTAATCTATTACCCGGCAAATCTTTAATATTCTGACGAGAGAGAATCATACCGGTAGGTGTTGAAGTATTCTCCATCATAATCTTATAAGCAACAGTAGTTTCATAAACATCTGCAGGACGGAGAACTAACATAGAATTCTGACCACTATGATTTTTTAATTTTTCCATCAATCTAAGTTGTGCCTCTTGCTCTACCGGCTCATGAGTAGGACCATCTTCACCGACGCGGAAAGCATCATGACTCCAAATAAATTTCACCGGCAATTGCATAAGAGCCGCCATCCTTATTGCTGGTTTCATATAATCAGAAAAAACAAAGAATGTAGCACAAGCAGCAATAACACCACCATGTAATGCCATACCTAAGCACAAACATGCCATTGTAAGTTCGGCAACTCCGGCTTGAAGGAATGCTCCTGAAAAATCATTACGAGTTAAAGCATGTGTTTGTTTTAAGAAACCATCTGTTTTATCTGAATTAGATAAATCGGCAGATGATACAATCATGTTATCAACTTGTTTTGCCAATAAAGATAAACAATTAGCAGAAGCGGCACGAGTAGCCTGATCCGGTTTTTGCTCTATTTTACTCCAATCTATTATCGGAGCTTTTCCGGAAAACCATCTATTCAATTTAGCTGCTTTTTCTGGATTTTCAGAAGCCCATTGAGCTTTATATTGTAATTTTTCTTTTACTATACCTAATAATTCTTCACGACGTTTTGCATAAATAGCCTTTGTTTCTTCAAAAAATTGGAATGGATTTTCTACATCACCACCAAGATTTTTTATTGTATTAATATAAGCATCACCACCAAGAGGGGCACCATGAGTAGCGCAATTATTTTCATAACTTGAATTATCTGCTTTACGGGCACCCTTACCCATGATTGTTTTACCTATAATTAATGTAGGTCGACTATTTTCTGCTTTTGCAGCATCAAGAGCTTTACGAATTTGAGCAACATCATTACCATCAATTTGCATTACAAACCATCCCCATGCCTCATATTTCTTAGCCACATCTTCGCTGGTTACTTCATTAGTAGATGTAGATAATTGGATATCATTAGAATCGTAATACATTATTAAATTATCCAAGCCAAGGTGACCTGCAATACGACCTGCACCTTGAGAAATTTCCTCTTGAATACCACCATCGGAAATAAAAGCATATATAGTTTGATTCATTACATTACCAAGGCGGGCTTTTAAGAATTTTGCTGCAATAGCTGCACCAACAGCAAAAGTATGACCTTGACCGAGAGGACCTGAAGTATTTTCCACTCCGTGTTTTACATCTACTTCAGGATGACCGGGAGTAATACTACCCCATTGTCTGAAAGATTTTAAATCATCTAATGAATATTTTCCTGAACATGCTAACACAGAATAAAGCATTGGAGACATATGACCGGGATCTAAGAAAAATCTATCTCGGCCTTCCCAAAAAGGATTTTCCGGATTAAAAATTAAATATTCCGAATATAGTACATTAATAAAATCAGCACCGCCCATCGCACCGCCCGGATGTCCGGATTTTGCTTTTTCAACCATAGAAGCCGCCAATATTCTTATATTGTCAGCCGCTCTATTCATCTGTTCAACTGTGTTCATAATATGGTATTTATTAGTAATAATTGTTTATTATTTTTACAATGCAAAGGTAGGCATTTTTAATGAATCAATCTAATAAAGTAGGCATTAAATAATAGCTGATTCAATTTATTTTTGTAGCTTTGCATATCAAAACGATAAAAATATGAATATTGCAAAAAGAATTTTAATTATTATATATTCAATTTTATTTTTTATACCAATTGTAATAATTACTACCATTATTTGTGGCACAGCTACTATCATAATGATTCCTATTTTTGGTGATAATAAATGGGGATATTACCCGGGAAGAGTATGGGCAAGAATTATTTGTTATACCTCTTTTGTCAGAATAAATACAAAAGGTAATGAAAACATAGAACATAATAAATCATATATTTTTCTTGCAAATCATCAAAGCATATTCGATATTTTCTTAATTTACGGTTGGTTAAACAGTAAATTTAAATGGGTAATGAAAAAAGAGATTCGCAATATACCTCTTGTTGGCAAGGCATGTGATATTATGGGGCACATTTTTATTAATAGATCAAGTGCCATTCAAGCTCAAAAAAGTTTATTATTAGCTGAAGCAAAATTAAAAAACGGTAATTCTATTGTCATCTTTCCGGAAGGAACCAGAACAAAAGATGGAAAATTAGGCAAATTTAAAAAAGGGGCTTTTCATATTGCCCGAGATTTACATCTACCAATTGTTCCAATAACCATAAAAGGAGCATTTGAAGTTATGCCATATAATACATTTATTATTAATCCCGGTAAAATAGAGATGATTATCCACGAACCAATTAACACGGATACTCTTACTGACAATAATATTATTGAAATGATTGAAAATGTTAAAAACATAATAAATAAGGACTTATGAAAAAAATATTATTTATTCTCGCAATATTGCTATTGAATGTAACGCTTCTTTTCTCTCAAGGGTTTACTACCAAATCAAAGAAAGCAATTGAGTATTATAATTTATCCAAGCAAGCTTTTACAAAAAGTGAAAAAATAGAATATCTAAATAATGCAATAAAAAAAGATAACAAATTTGTTGAAGCATATTGGGAATTATCATCAATATATTTAGGAATGGACGAGATTTCAAATGCTATTGAAATTTTAGAAACCCTGGAAGAGAGTAATTTGGAATTTACTGACGAAACCAAATGTCATTTAGCAAACTGCTATTATTATAATGGAGAGTACGAAAAAGCTATTTCAAAGATAAATGAAGTGACAGATGAAACTCTTCAAAAATATAAGTCATTAGAACTTGAAAGATACAACTATGCATTAGAATTAAAAAACCATCCAGTACCTTTTCATCCACAAAATTTAACAGCAATAAATACGCCATACGACGATTATTTTCCTAGTATCACTGCCGATGGTATGATGTTTTCTACCACAGTATTGGTTCCGCAATACGATTACGTTGGCAATGAAAGGTTTCAAGAAGATTTATATGTAAGTTTTTGGAAAGGAGATCATTGGACAGAAAGTCGCCCTATGCCGGAACCAATGAATACACCGGGCAATGAAGGTTCTCAAAGTTTTTCTGCAGATGGTAGATATATGTTTTTCGTTCAATGTAATAATCCGAATAATATAGGATCATGCGATATATATTACTCAATAAAGAGAGGTAACGAATGGTCATACCCTATGAACTTAGGAGAACCTGCAAACTCATCATATTGGGAGAGTAATCCGGTAATGTCTCCAACGGGAGATGTAATATACTTTACTACAAATCGACCGGGCGGACTGGGAGATAGAGATATTTGGTCCGTACAAGTAAAAATCAATGCTAATGGTACATTAACAACATATAATGCACAACCACTTGGAGCACCAATTAATACTGATAAATCAGAATTTGCACCATTCATCCATGCAGATAATGAAACAATGTATTTCTCTTCAAATGGTCATAAAGGTATGGGTGGTAATGATATCTTTATATCAAAAAAAGATAAAAGCGGTAAATGGTCGGAACCTATAAATATAGGATACCCGATAAATACTCACGGTAACGAATCAGGATTTGTTGTTAACGGAAAAGGAGATAAAGCTTATTTTGCATCGAATAAAATAGAAAAGAACGACAAAAAACTGGAAATTTATGAGATAGACTTACCACAAAATCTTCGTCCAAATCCTGTAAAACCAAAATTTGGACGTGTATATGACGCAAATACGAAAAAACCATTACAAACAAAAATTGAAATTTTTGATCAAACTACAAGTTCCAAATATTTCGAATCAATTTCAGATAAGAAGAATGGTACTTTCTCTGCATTACTCCCTGAAAAAGGTAATTTCGGATTGAACATTGAAATGAAAGGATATCTATACTATACAGTAGCAATAGACAATACAAATGATAGTATTATAGTAGCCTTACAACCAATGACTTCCGGTAGCTCCGTAAAATTAGATAACTTGTATTTCGACTACGATTCTGATGTAATATTAAAAACATCATATGCAGAAATAGAGCGACTATCAAAATTTTTGAAAAAGAATTTAAATGTAAATATTGAAATAGTAGGACATACAGATAATCAAGGAAAAGCTGATTATAATATGAAATTATCAGAGCGCAGAGCCAATGCGCTCATGAATGCTTTGATTAAGAAGGGGATAGACCCTCGTAGACTTAGTGCAAAAGGAATGGGTAGTACACAACCTATTGATACTTCAAATACACCGGAAGGACATGCCAAAAACAGAAGAGTAGAAATTATTGTAAAATAAATAATATGTCGCCATATATAGTAATTTGCATTATAATAATATATTTTGCCGTAATATTTTCAGTAAGTTATTTTTCATCTAAAGGAAATAATATAAATAATTTTTATAAAGGCAATAAAAATTCTCCATGGTGGGTTGTGGCAATCGGAATGATTGGCACTACCCTTTCCGGAGTTACTTTTATATCTGTTCCAGGATTGGTTTCTACCGAAACGAAAATGACCTATTTTGAAGTAATATTAGGTAACTTCTTAGGTTACATTGCTATAATGTATTTCTTGTTACCACTATATTACAAAATGAATTTAACTTCTATATATGGCTATATAGAGCAGCGATTTGGTAAAATTTCTTATAAAACAAGTGCAATATTATTTCTATTATCAAAACTGATAGGTGCCGGATTCAGATTATTCATTGTAATATTAGTTTTACAAATAACAGTTTTCGACCCATTAAATTTGCCATTTTATTTGAATGCAATAATTTCCGTGATGTTAATTTGGGCATATACCATAAAAGGAGGTATAAAATCTATTATTTGGACAGATATGATACAAACATTCTTTTTAGTATTTGCTGTGGTATTTACTATATTTTCCATCGGGAAAGAATTGAATATGAATTTTACCACAATGGTTAGTGCCATATGTAGTAATGATCAGTTTGTATTATTTGACTTCGGCAATTTTTGGAGTAATGAAAACAACTTCTTTAAACAATTCATATCAGGAGCTTTTATTACAATAGTGATGACCGGATTAGACCAAGATATGATGCAGAAAAATCTTAGTTTAAAAAATATACATGAAGCTACAAAAAATTTCTTTTCATTTAGTATTGCATTAATTCCCGTTAATTTCATATTTCTTTGTTTAGGTGTATTATTTGTTATATATATAAATACCAAAGGAATATCTCAACAAATGAACCCTGATGAAATATATCCGATTTTAGCTACACAATACCTTCCATTCTCTGTATCAATATTTTTTATATTAGGAATAATAGCCAGCGCATTTTCGAGTGCCAATTCCGCTATGGTAGCAATGACTACCTCGTTTATGATTGATATTTATAATGGAAAAAATAAATCGGAACATAAACTAAAGAAAGTTAGAGAGATAACACACACAATCGTTGCTCTGTGTTTTATAGGAATTATTATACTATTTCATCTCTTTAATGATGAAAGTGTAGTAAAAACTATTTTTAAATTTGCAGGTTATACATATGGACCATTGTTGGGACTATTCTTTGTAGGTCTTTTTACAAAATGGAGAATAAAAGACAAAACTATTCCTTACATATCTATTGTTTCAATATTACTAACCGTAATAATTGATACATTTTCAGAAGAGATTCTATTTGGATATAAATTCGGATTTGAAATCCTGATTCTAAATGGAATTATTACTATAATAGGACTATTACTTTGTAAAGAAAAAGCAGAATATCAAAGCACAATTTAAAATATAATTAAATTCTACCCTCTTCGCAATATTTATTTATCAATTCAATAACATTATCCGGAACCAAACCTTCTACTGACTCAGATTTTTGTAAACGATTTCTTATGATGGTAGATGAAATATTAAACAAAGGTGCATTTATACGAATGATATTATTTTCATTATTATATTTCGGAATATCATTATCTTCATTATCACCTAATCTTGGATATACATAAATTTTATAATTATCAATAATGTATTGATAATCAAACCATTTATAAAAAATTTTAAGATTATCTTCACCTATTAATATTGAAAAATCGTAATTAGGATACATACCCGACAATCTACGTAAAGTATTTGCGGTATAATTTGGTTGAGGCATACCAAACTCAATATCAGAGACAAAAAAATTGGAATAATCTGATAAAGCTTTTTTGGCGATATTATATCTTATATCATTATCCCACAACGATGACTTTGGTTTTAAAGGATTTTGAGGAGAAACAACGAACCAAATACTATCAAAATCATAATGATCACTCAAATATCGAGCAAGATTTATATGCCCGTTATGAATAGGATTAAAAGAGCCGAAATACAATAATACATTCATATTATTTATTTAGAAAATCAATAATAACAGAATATACTTTATCAAAAGCAACTTCTAAATTATCATTTACAACTTGTACGTCGAAACAATCTGCGAATGACATCTCCCATTGAGCTTTAGAGACACGCTTCTCAATCATTTCTTCCGAATCTGTAGCTCTTTTCAATAATCTACTTCTTAAAACTTCAATACTTGGGGGGAGTATAAAAATAGACAAAGCTCTATCACCATAATACTTTTTGATATTCATACCACCCTTCACATCAACATCAAAAAGCATATTGTCCCCTTTTAACAATTTACTATCGATTTCAGATTTAAGAGTACCATAGAAGCAACCCGGATAAACCTCTTCGTACTCAACAAACTCATCATTAGCAATTTTTTCTTTAAATTGGTCGGAAGAAAGAAACCAATATTCCACGCCATTCTTTTCCATACCTCTAGGCGCTCTACTTGTTGCTGAGATAGAAAAACTAAATTTTAATCCTTTTTCAAACAATTTATTAATAATCGTACTCTTTCCGGAACCGGAAGGAGCAGAAAAAATCACTAATTTCCCTTCCATATTATTTATTCCAATCTAAATAATTTTCTAATATAATAGTTGCACTAATTTTATCAATAAGAGCCTTATTTTGACGAGCTTTCTTACTAATTCCGCTATCAATCATCGTTTGAAATGCAAGTTTACTGGTAAATCGCTCGTCAATCAACTCCACTTTGATTTTCGGATATTTTTCAGAAAAACGAGCAATGAAAACATCTATTTCTTTAGTAATAACAGCAAGTTCATTTTTCAAGTTACGTGGGTACCCTACAACCAAAATATCAACCTGCTCTTTACTCAAATAATTATCAAGAAAAACGAATAATTCTTTATTTGATACAGTAGTCAATGCATTAGCTGTGATACGTAAAGAATCGGTTACTGCTAAGCCACATCTAACATGGCCATAATCTATCGACATTATTCTTCCCATACCGATTCTTGTTCCATAATAGGAGTAATATTAGTAAATTTTCCCCAGAATGGATGGTCAAAATACATCAACAATACTTCCTTTGGTACATACAAGTATAATTGATCGGAATCTAGTTGAAAATGATCATACACTGCGGGAGGCATATACGATTTACATACTATTTTTTTTAATTTTGTACACCCATCAATAGCAGTACTCATAAAAGAAACAACAGAACTACCTAAGTTTATTTCAGTAATATCCGTATTAACAAAAGCGTAATGTTTTATCTCCTTAACATTCTCTGGAATGTTCAATACATCAATTTTCTGGTGGCTAATATACAAAGAATGGGTGCAAAATGTGGGATTTGCACGGTCGTTCGCAAAAATAATATTACACCAATCTTTTAAATCACCAAGAAAATCAACCATTTTTAAACTATCATTTCCATAAAAAGCATTATACGAAATATACTTAACGCCGCTAGAAATTTTAACCTCCTTTAATCTTTTACAATTAGCAAAAGCAGCATCGTAAATATTATTAATAGAATAAGGTATATATAGAGAAACGATATTAGAACCGGCAAAAAGATAAGGGTTTACACTTTCCAATTCATCCGGAATACGAAGATTTAGTAATTTTTCGCCATTAATAAACAAATCATAAGCAGTAGAAATAGAAGATTTCATCAAGATAGTACAATAATCATAAATTGTACCCTTAAAATGAATAGCATTAAGATACTTAGTATTACAAAAAGCCATAGCACCAATAGTTCTAACACTATTGGTAAAATGAACCGACATAAGGTTAATACAATTTTTAAAAGCAGAGTCGCCAATATACCCTACTGAATTTGGAATATTTACAGACAATAGCTCTTCACACCCTAAAAAAGCGCACTCATCAATAGAGATTACTTTATATTCAGTACCCTTGTATGATACTTTAGAAGGAATATCTATAACATCCTTATATTCACCTTTATAACTATATGGAGTTTCTCCACGATAAGTTATTTCAGCAGTTTTTCTATATTTATCAAGAGAAAAATATAGTCCGTTGATTTTAATTTCAGCGGCATAAGAAAAAATGCTAAATAAGGAAAAGAAAAATAGGGGTAAAAATTTATTCATCTTCCAACTGTTTAAATTGTACAAAATCCAAATTATCAAATTTTTTAGATACAATATCAATTAATGATGTTCTAACTTTAAAAACAAAAGTACAATCCAAATTATATTCACTATTGATCAATTCCAGATTATACTCTTTAATAATTTTCATGACATCGTTAACCGTTTGATAATCACATACAGCAATAAATGATTTCTCCACAATTTTAGTAACAATCTCGGCCGCTTGAATTACATCACACGCCGAGGTTTTATATGCATTTATCAAACCGCTAGTACCTAATAAAATACCACCAAAATAACGAACCACAATAACAAGCACATCAGTCAGATTAGCACTATTAATCTGACCTAGAATAGGACGTCCGGCGGTACCGGATGGTTCTCCATCATCATTTGCTCGAAAATTATTTCGTTCAAACCCCAACATATATGCATAGCACACATGGCGGGCATCATAATACTCTTTTCGTTTCTGTTCAAGGATATTTTTAATCTCGTCAACAGACGATACGGGATAAATAAAAGCAATAAATTTACTACCTTTATCTTTAAAAATAGCTGTTGCACAATCCTTTACAGTAAGAAAAGTATCCATATTTATTCTCGATAATATAATCGTCTAACTCGTACGGAGATATTTGATAACACCTCATATGGAATAGTTCCCAATAGATTGGCAATATCAGACAATCCTTGTTTATCGTTAAATAATACAACTTTATCACCTACTTTAACATCCAATCCGGTAACGTCAATCATAGTTAAATCCATGCAGATATTCCCTATGATAGGAACTTTAACTCCACCCACAAATACGGAACCTACGCCATTACCAAGTCTACGATCAAGACCATCAGCATATCCAATAGGTAAAAGAGCGATATTTTTTTCAGAATCCACAATACCCTTTCTGCTATAACCAACGGTTTCTCCGGCTTTTACTTTTTTTAATTGCATAATTCGTGTTGACAAAGAACACACATTACGCAATTTATCCTCATTACAACAATTAACACCCCACAATCCGATTCCAAGACGTACCATATCGAACTGATATTGATGAAAACGTTCGATACCGGCAGTATTTAAAATATGTTTTAAAGTAGAATATTTAATATTCTCTTCTATAAATTGTGTATTACTATCAAATAAACGAATTTGTTGTAAAGTAAAATCATCCATTTCGGGAGTCATTTCATCGGCAGCCGCCAAATGAGAGAAGATAGACTTAACGTGTATATATTTACTATTATCATTAATCAAGGATACCAAAGCCGGCAAATCTTCAGTTTCAAAGCCGGCACGATGCATACCTGTATCTAATTTAATATGAATAGGATACTTTTTGAGATTATGGATTTTAATCTCATCTAACAAAGTGTTCAGGAATTCGAAAGATCCAACTTCAGGTTCCAAATTATATTTAAAAAGATGATGAATAGCAGGCATTACAGGATCTAACACTAATATTGGCAATTTTATGCCGGCATTTCGTAATTCTACACCCTCATTTACAAAAGCCACAGCTAAATAGTCGCACCCATAATGCTGAAGAGCTTGAGCTACTTCAACAGAGCCACTACCATAAGCAGAAGCTTTTACCATGCACATCAACTTTGTAGTTGGTTTTAATTTAGATCTAAAATGATCAACGTTATGAAATAAGGCATCAAAATTAATCTCCATAACAGTATCATGGGATATCTGCTGAAGATGAAACAATATTCTATTAGGATCGAATTGAGGAGCGATTTTTAATAATAAAACTTCATTCGATAGCGAAGCGATTAAATTGCTCGACAAAAACTCTTTTGTATTTTTAAAAAATAATTTGTCTTCCATCTCTGAGAACAGAGATACCCTACTATACAATTCGGGGCCAATAAAGATGATGCGATTTACGCTTTTACTCTTAATAACCTTTTGAATGTTTACAAAAAACATCTCATTAGCTAAATCATTACCATCAATATCCGACACGATTAACGTTCTACGAACATAGCTATTCGCAGACTGCTGTTCCAAAAAAGTAAGAGCATGTTTAGTTAGAGAAGTCAAATCAGAACTATGACTATCTCTAATTATCAAGCAATTATTAATGCCCGGTTCTACTTCATAACGAGGTTGACTCATTTTACTTTAGTAATAATTCCGGAGAAAGATTATCTTTCTCTATATCAAGAAAATATTTGTAAGTACCAACTTTTAATTCATAACAAGCATCATAATCACACACAATAATACCCTTAGGGTGCAATTGTAATGCGGAGATGGTCCACATTTGTGAGATACCCTCTTCTACTGCATGTTTTAATGCTCTGGCTTTATTATGACCATTAACAAGGATAAGAACCTCTTTTGCATCGAGTATAGTACCCACACCTACTGTGAGTGCAGTACGAGGCACAAGATTGATATCTCCGTCAAAGAAACGAGAATTTGCAATTATGGTATCTGTAGTAAGAGTTTTCATTCGAGTACGAGAATTCAAACTGGACCCCGGTTCGTTAAAAGCAATATGTCCATCAGGTCCGATACCACCTAAAAACAAATCTATTCCACCTACTGATTTTATTTTTTCTTCATATTGTTGACATTCCAATTCAAAATCTTCGGCATTACCATCCAATATATTAACATTCTCTTCCGGTATATCAATATGAGAAAAGAAATTATTCCACATAAAAGAATAATAACTTTGAGGATGTGATTTAGGCAAACCGACATATTCATCCATATTGAATGTAATTACATTTTTGAAAGAAACTATATGTTTCTTACACAAATTAATCAATTCATGATACATTCCCAATGGAGAAGAACCCGTTGGAAGGCCAAGAATAAAAGGTTTTTCTACTGTAGGTTTTGCGTCAATAATTTTTTTAGCCACATAATTTGCAGCCCATTTTGACATTTTATCGTAGTTTGATTGAATAATTAATCTCATACACTTCTAATTAAATAGTTTTTTCTGCGATTACCCTACCTAAATTATAAAGTTCTTTATATTGTTCTTCGGTCATATTTTGTTTTATTTCCGGAGTAGCTACGCAATCCCATTTCATTTCTTCTGCAAAAGCCTTGAAATTTTTTAGAGTAGCCCCTGCCCATGTAAAAGAGCCGAAGCAGCCGAACTCTCTATTTTTTATACCTCTTGTTTTAATTTTAGCTAATAAAGAATTAATTTCAGGATACAACTCATTACAATATGTAGGTGAACCGCAAATAAATCCTTTATAGCGGAAAATATCTGCTAAGATATAAGAAGCATTTGTACGAGAAACATCATAGACTTTCACATTTTTAGTAATAGAAGCGGCACCTTCTGCAACAGCTTCAGCCATTTGCTCGGTGTGACCATACATACTACCATATACGATAACGACACCCGGCTCTGCTTCATATTTACTCAAAGTATCATAAATACCTACTACTTTTGCAATCTCATCTTTCCAAACAGGACCATGAAGTGAACAAATCATTTTTATTGGGGTACCGCTCAATTTCTTCAAAGCATTTTGTACAGGTAAGCCATATTTTCCAACTATATTGGCATAATATCTCACCATTTCGTTGTAATGAACAGTCAAATCCAATTCACTATCAATAACAGCACCATTTAATGCTCCAAAACATCCGAAAGCATCAGCTGAGAAAAGGAGTTCATCCTCTTTTACATAAGTCATCATAACTTCAGGCCAATGCACCATTGGGGTAAAGTGGAAACTAAGAGTTTTAGAACCGGTAGAGAAAGTATCACCATCCTTTACAATATACAAATTATCGGAAATGCCATAATAACCATTTAACATATCAGCTGTTTTGGCATTGAGAATAATTTGAAGATCAGGATATAATAATTTCAATGTTTTTATTCCAGAAGAGTGATCCGGCTCCATATGGTTAACAATAAGATAATCAAGAGGCTTGCCATTAAGTACGGAAGTTACTTGATTAATTAACTGTTCTACAAAAGGATGCTCTACAGTATCTACCAATACGGTTTTTTCGTCATTTATCAAATATGAATTATAACTAACACCATATTGTAGTGGCAACATATTTTCAAACAAATCTTTTTGTCGATCATTAACACCTACATAATAGATATTATTAACTAATTGTCTAATCATGATATAAAAAATTATTCTGCTACAACTTCACTATTTATTTTCTTAATAAGACCTTGAAGAACATTTCCCGGGCCTAACTCCTTAAAATAATCCGCACCATCGGCAATCATATTTTGAATAGTTTGAGTCCAACGAACAGGACCGGTTAATTGTGCTATAGAATTTGCTTTTATCTCTTCCGGATTTGTATGAGGAAGAGCATCTACATTTTGATATACAGGACAAATAGGTTCGTTATAATTAGTAATTTTGATAGCTTGTTCCAACTCTATTTTTGCAGGTTCCATAAGAGGAGAATGGAAAGCACCGCCAACCGGTAATTTCAATGCTCTCTTGGCGCCTGCTTCTTTCATTTTAATACAAGCTTCATCTATTGCTTCATTCGATCCGGAAATAACCAATTGACCGGGACAGTTATAGTTTGCCGGAACTACCACTCCATCAATTTTAGAGCAAATTTCTTCAATAATTTCATCCTTAAGGCCAAGAACAGCAGCCATAACAGAAGGATTAAGTTCGCAAGCCTTTTGCATTGCCATAGCTCTTGCGTAAACCAATTTCAATCCATCTTCGAAAGAGAGAGCTTTAGATGCAACCAAAGCCGAAAATTCACCTAATGAATGACCTGCAACCATTTGGGGTACAAAATTTTCACCCATAACGATAGCAGAAATAACTGAATGTAGAAAAACTGCCGGCTGAGTTACTTTTGTTTGTTTTAAATCATCCGGAGTACCATTGAACATGATATCAGTAATTCTATAACCTAAAATATCATTTGCTTGCTCAAATAACTTTTTGGCTTCTAAATTATTATCATACAAATCCTTTCCCATACCCGGGAATTGAGCTCCTTGACCAGGAAAAACGTAAGCTTTCATATTATAATTCTAAATATTTTCATTAAACAAATTTTGGCAAAGTTACGATTTATTTTTTATTCTTCAAAAAGAATATTATACAAATACTATTTTCAATAAAATACTCTTTCTAAATCTCTAATAACATTATATTTGATAGCATTTTTACGCATATTGATAATAGCATATCGTATTCTACCGAGTGCTGTATTAATGCTGATATTTTCTTTGTCGGCAATCTCTTTAAAACTAAGATTTAAATAAAATCTAAGCTTTACTATACGTTGTTGATCATCAGGAAGCATAGCAATCAACTTGGAAATATCACTATAAGACTCCTCTTTTTCAATAATATCTTGAATAGAACAATCGCATAAAGATACCGTATCAAAAATATCATTACCTTCTTGATTGATATTTGATATAGTTTTATCACTACTCTTTTTACGGAAATAATCAATAACTAAATTATGAGAGATTCGGGTAATCCAAGGTATAAATTTACCGGATTCGCAATATTTACCCTGCTTAATAGTGGAAATAACCTTAATAAAAGCCTCTTGGAAAATATCATTTGCCAAATCTTCATCACGTACCATATTAAATATATATGAATAGATACGCTCTTTATGACGGAGCAATAATACTTCGAAAGCCTTATCTTTACCTAAAGAAAATAATTTTACCAATTGCTCATCAGTATAAGTTTCATAAACATTCATACTCTTTAATTTTAAAAGACATACATACATTACTTTTGACTACGAAAACCGTGTCAAAAAATAATACTGAATACTATGTTAATTAAAAAGTAAAAATGTACTATAGGCTACTGATTTTTTGTTTTACGCTTGCAAATGTAGTAAATTATTTTAATATGACAAATTTTTTTTCAGAGTTTTTTTTATTTGGGCTATTATAGGTGTAAAAATATTTCTTTTGCGGCAACTATGACGAAGCAAAAAACATTATACCTGCAATCAAAAACTAAATACGACACACGCTTTTCATGTGATTACAGTAAAAGAATAAATCACATCCACTTCAGTACTTGCATAGATGTTGTAAATTAAATAATATGCCTAGAGTTATTTTGGGATGTACACGACCAAAGATTCGAAGTATTCCCCTTTTCAATCTTTTTATATTCTCCAAATAGATTCTTATAATAATATTCAGATGTAGGAATTTCAATAAATACCGCATCACTTGCTTTAACACGAACACCTGAGCCAGAAGTTACATTTTCATCGTGAGATAATGATTTTGTTACTTCTTTTTTTGATTTGACAAATAATATATTTTGGACACCCTTCTTTAACAATAAAGGGTTATTTGTATTTGACTATTCAAAAATAAAATTGTAATTTTGCAGAGCATAAAATACGAATTTTTAGAATGAATAATTTTATTCTTATAGAAACCACAGCAGAAATATGTAGTGCTGCGCTAGCAACTGACAATCAAATAGTTCTGAATTATATTAGTTCAGACACAATGAATCATGCCAAATTGTTGCCTATATATTTAAAGGAAATAATTGACTATGTACACACTAATAATATTTCTATTGATGCTGTATGTATTAGTGAGGGACCCGGAAGTTATACAGGATTACGAATCGGGTGTTCTACAGCCAAAGGTTTATGTTACGCTTTGAAGTGTAAATTATTATCTATCAGTACACTTAAATTAATAGCCCGGATTACAAAAGAAAAATATAATATTACACACGGATATATATGTCCTTGTATAGATGCAAGGAGAATGGAGGTGTATACTTCATTGTATAATAACAATTTAGACGAAATATTACCTGCTACAGCAACCATATTGAACGATGAATTTCTAATACAATATTCATTAAAAGATATTATATATATATGTGGAAACGGGGCTGAGAAGTGTAATAAACTAAACTTGAATAATAATTATAATATCATAACCGATATTATACCTACGGCAGATAAAATGTTAATGTTAGCAACCGAGGAATATAATAAATCTCACTTTGAAGATATTGCTTATTACGAACCATTTTATTTAAAGGAATTTCAAGCCACAACACCATCCAACAAATTATTTAATTTAATAAATGGAAAATAAGATAAAATCACACGAACTAATTCTACCTGAATATGGAAGAAATATTCAAAACATGGTAGAAATTGCCAAGACAATTGAAGATAGAAATGAAAGAAACAGATGTGCCCGTTCGATTATAGATTGTATGGGTAATTTATTTCCATATTTAAGAGACAATGACAACTTTCGACATAAATTATGGGATCATCTTGCCTTGATGTCTAATTTTGAATTAGACATTGATTATCCATACGATATCTCCAATATTCAAGACAATATTAAAAATCCGGATGCTATTCCCCTTCCTCATCAACAATTGGAAAAACCTCATTACGGAAGATTTACTATACAATTTATCAAAAGAATAGCCAAAGATAATACTATTACCGACCGTAATGAATTAATCTTGATGATTGCAAATTATATGAAAAGGTGCTACTCTACCTTTAATCAAGAAATTGTAGATGATATTGTAATTCTCAATGATTTATATGAAATATCCGAAGGTGCAATAGATTTGCGTAAAAGCAACATAAGACTAACGGATATGTATTACGACAAGAGAAATAATAAAGGAATGAACAACAAAATGCTTAATAAGAAATATTGAAATGAGCATTCTTCAGACTGTCAAATTACCTCAACTTAATGCTCCGGACTATTCTGAATATATTAAAATAAAGGAAGACAAAGGGCATATATTAATATATGATTATATTAGGCGAAGATGGGTGAAATTATCAAATGAAGAGTGGGTTCGTCAAAACATTAATATTTTTATTTCTCAAATATTGGAAGTGCCATTATCAAAATTTGCTAACGAAGTATCACTCCAATATAATGGACTATCAAAGCGGTGTGATAGCATAATATACGATAATTTTGGTAAACCTCTAATAATAATAGAATACAAGAAACCTGACATTAAAATAACACAAAAAATATTTGACCAAATATTTGTATACAATTTGCAACTATCAGTACCATACCTTATTATCAGCAATGGAATAGAGCACTATTTTTGCGAAACAAATTTTGAAAAGAAACTTTTCAAGATTCATACAAATTGGCCTAAATATAAAGAAATAGCAATTAAATGAAATCAAAAGAAGAAATAGTAAATGATTGGCTTGTAAGATACACTAATAGAGAGTTAAAAGATTTTACACCATATATTTTATTGACTAATTTTACAAAATATGTAGAATTATTCGCAGAACAATTTAATGTTCCGATATTAGGCAAAAATGGAAATATGCCCAATGCCTCGGCAAATAACATAACAATAATTAATTTTGGAATTGGCTCTCCAAACGCTGCACTAATAATGGATTTATTGAGTGCAATATCTCCGAAAGCTGTACTTTTTTTAGGTAAATGCGGAGGATTAAAAGATAAGAATAAAGTAGGTGACTACATATTACCAATTGCTGCCATACGCGGAGAAGGAACTTCAAATGATTATTTTCCACCTGAAGTTCCCGCACTACCGGCATTTAGTTTACAACGTGCGGTAAGTTCCAATATCAGAGATTTTGGAAAAGATTATTGGACGGGCACTGTATATACAACAAACCGCAGAGTGTGGGAGCATGATGAAGAATTTAAAAATAAATTACGATTAATACGCAGTATAGCCATTGATATGGAGACTGCTACCCTTTTTACCGTAGGATTTCACAATTCAATTTCTATTGGAGCTTTATTATTAGTAAGTGATATGCCAATGCATCCTGATGGTATAAAAACAGCATCTTCCGATAAAAAAGTAACACAAAACTACGTCAATGAGCATCTTCAAATTGGTATAAAAGCTCTATCCAGCATTCAACATAATTCAAGAACAATAAAACACCTCCGTTTTGAATAAATAATGGCAAAAAAAGCAGATAATATTACAGCGGAACAATTAATTCAACATTTTCGTACTAACCAATATAAACCCATTTATTTATTAATGGGTGAGGAAGACTATTATATAGATGTAATATCAAAATGGGCAGAAGATAATATTCTTACCGAAGATGAGAAAGATTATAATTACCACCTTTTATACGGCAAAAATACTACATGTGAAAGCATAATAAATATTGCCCGTGAATTACCAATGATGAGTAAATACAAACTCATTATCGTAAAAGAAGCACAATCTATTAAAAGTCTTGACAAACTACAGAAATATTTGGAAAAACCAACTCCGTCAACAATTATCATATTATGTTATAAACATGGTACTTTAGACGGAAGAAAAGCTGTATATAAAAGTATTAACTCTGCCGGAATTATTTTTGAAAGCAAACCAAAATACGATTACGAAATTCCATCATGGATTGTTTCTTATTTAAGGAAGAAAAATATTGATATACAACCGGATGCAGCTAATTTGATTTCTGAATTTGTAGGCAATAAACTTAGTAATATTGTAAATGAGCTTACAAAATTAGAGATTATCTTAACTAAAGAAAACCAGAAAGTAATTACTAAAGAATTAATCAACACCAACATAGGCATATCAAAAGAATTTACAAATTTTGATTTAGTAGATGCCATAGCCAATCATCAAATTTATAAAGCAAACTTAATTATCGACTCTTTTGCAAAAGATCCGAAACACAATAGCGTAATAGCAACAGTAAATATACTATATAAGTTTTTTGAAAATTTGATGTACGTACTATGGTTAAAAGATAACGATGAATATCTTATACAAGAAAAACTTCATCTGCAAAGCAAATTCTTTTCAAAAAAATATTTAGTTGCAAAAAAATATTATACTTCCAATAAGGTTGTATATATCATAGGATTATTGCGTGATTTAGATGCAAAATCAAAAGGATTTGGAAACGTATCAGCATCACAAGCAGAACTATTAAGAGAAACTATATTTAAAATATTACATTGATTATGAACATATTACTAACTACAAAACTACCGAAAGAAGGATTTTCAAGCATTAATAATCATAACATAATAATGCCTGAGAACAGCAAATTTACATATGAGGAATTAGAATCAAGAATAGAAGAAGCAGATATATTAATTCCTACATTCGACTATAAGATAGATAAAAATCTTATTTCAAAAGCTGCAAAATTAAAATTGATAGCCAATTTTGGAGTTGGATTTAACAATATAGATCTGGAATCGGCAAAAACGCGTAATATTATTGTGACAAACACTCCGGATCCTGTAATAGAACCTACTGCAGAACACGCATTTACACTAATGCTATCTATCTGCCATAGAATTGCAGAATTGGATTACAAGCTCAGATATGAGAAAGACAAAGTAGAATTTGGAGTGATGAACAATTTAGGTATTGCCATTTATGGAAAAACGTTAGGTATCATAGGTATGGGCAATATAGGAAAATCCGTAGCAAAAAGAGCATCTGCATGCGGAATGAAGATAATATATCATAATCGAAAACAACTTCCTGCTGAAGTTGAATCGGAATATAAAGCAACATATGTTAGCTTGGATGAATTACTAAGAACATCTGATTTTATTTCACTACACCTACCTTATACCCCGGAATCACACCATTTGATATGCGAAGAGACGCTATCAAAAACAAAAAAAGGTGCAGTATTAATTAATACAGCAAGAGGTGCACATGTAAAAGAAGCCGATTTAATAAAATATTTAAAAAACGGACATCTATTCGGAGCTGCTTTAGATGTTTTTGAATTTGAGCCTAATATTTCGGAAGAATTGCTAAAACTTCACAATGTAGTAATGACACCACACATCGGTACCGGCACTATAGATGGTAGAATTGAGATGTGTAAATGCTGCTGTGATAATATAAATCATTTTCTAAGCAACAAAATTTCTTTAATGAATAGAGTAATATAAAAAAAATTACTACCTTTGTACACGAAATAAAGTTGCTTTGCGTTATTATAGTAGAACTAAATTTTTAAGCCTATGATAAAAAAATCTACTACTCTATTGCAAAGCAAAATTGCAACAGCAAAAAATTTACAGCCCAAAAAGGAAGTTATTGAATTTCTTATTGAATTCTCAAAAACTTACAATCCTCGGCTAAATTTTAATTGAAAAAATTTTTTCAAAAAATTTTTCGCTGATTTATAAATGTTTTTCATGATTTATTCAACTAAGGTATATGTGAATATGCCTTAGTTTTTTTATTGTCATTCACAATTAATAATATAGTATATTTTTGTATCTTTGCATTCAAAAAATAATCACTAATAAACACGTAAATATATTATGAAAAAACTACTATCACCATCTTTACTTTCTGCTAATTTCGGCAATTTGGAGAAAGATTTAGATATCATCAATAAAAGTAATGCCGATTGGTTACATCTTGATATCATGGACGGTGTATTCGTACCAAATATTTCTTTCGGATTTCCAGTATTAAAATATGTTAGTAAGCTGTGTACCAAACCTCTTGACGTTCATTTAATGATAGTAAACCCGGATAAATTTATCAACGAAATAAAAGCTCTGGGCACTATGATGATGAACGTACATTACGAAGCATGCACACATCTACATCGTACAATTCAAAATATACATGCAGCAGATATGAAAGCAGGTGTAACATTAAATCCACACACACCGGTATCTGTGCTTGAAGACATTATTAATGATGTAGATATGGTACTATTAATGAGTGTTAACCCGGGTTTTGGAGGTCAAAAATTTATTGAACACACATTCAAAAAAACCAAAGCATTAAAAGAATTAATCGAAAGGAATAATAGTAAAGCACTTATACAAATTGATGGTGGTGTATGTATGGAAAATGCATCAAAATTATACGAAGCAGGAGCTGATTGTTTAGTAGCAGGTAGTGCTGTTTTCTCAAGCAATGATATTTTAAAAACCATAGATGATTTAAAAAAATAGATGGCTGTAGAAATAAAAATTGTACAAACCAGAAAGGAGCTAAAAAAATTCATTCGTTTTGCTAATGAATTGTATAAAGAGAATAAATATTATACACCAATTTTAGAATTAGATGATTTAAACACTTTTAATCCTAAAAAAAATCCTTCGTTAAATCACTGTAAATACATATTATATATTGCATATAAAGATGATGTTATTGTAGGGAGAATATGTGGAATAATTAATGAAATTGCCAACAAACATTGGAATGTAAAAAAGGTACGTTTTGGATGGTTTGATTTCATTGATGATTATGAAGTATCTTCTGCACTATTAAGCGCCGTTGCAAAATGGGGTAAAGAACAAGGTATGGAGGTAATGAATGGACCTGTTGGTTTTACTGATTTCGACCACCAAGGTTTATTATTAGAAGGTTTTGAATACATTGCTCCGATGGCCAGTTTGTATAACTTCCCATACTATTCGAAACACTACGATAAATTTGGATTATCCAAAGAGGCAGATTGGATAGAATATCAAGTAAGTGTACCGGATCAAATACCGGAAAAGATGGAACGAGTAGCTAAAATTATTCTCAATAAGAATAACTTAAGGATAGATAAAATCAAGAATTCTAGAGAATTAATGAAAAAGTACGGTTACAGTTACTTTGATGTAATAGATGCTGCATACCAACCATTATACAACTTCCAGCCACTTACCGAAGAGCAAAAAATATATTATTCAAAGATGTATATACCACTTCTTAATTTTGATTTTATTACAATAGTAGTAAATGAAAAAAACGAAATAGTAGGGGTAGGTATAGGTATGCCGGATATTTCAGCCGCCTTGAAAAAAAGTCAGGGCAGATTATTCCCGTTTGGATGGTACCATTTAATTAAAGCTCTAAAATCAAAGCATATAGAGGTATTCAATCTTTTGTTAATTGCAGTGCGACCGGATTATCAAAACAAAGGAATAAACTCATTATTCTTTTACGATCAGATACCATATTTTCAAAAATACGGTATTAAATACGCTGAAACTACTGCTATTTTGGAAAACAATACAAAAAACAGAGCCAATTGGGAATATTTCGATTATAAAATGCACAAGTTAAGAAGAGCCTATATAAAAAATATTTAATAGAATTATAATGAAAAAGATATACTTGATTTTAGTAATATTAGGACTATTTTGTTCTGGAAAGTGTTTTGGAGAAATTAATTTTACTCTTAAACTTGATGCTACTAATTTAAAAGGCCTAATTATTCAACAAAATATTAGTGAATATATAAAATACGACACTATAGTAATACCCGATTCTTTATCATATAAAAATGTATTACGACCGGTTGTATCCATTGATGGCAGTGCATTTTTAAATTGCTCTACACTAAAACACATTGTATTACCAAAACATTTAAAAGTAATAAACACCTCTGCATTTAAAAATTGTAAATCTTTAAAGACTATTACTTTACCGGGCTCTTTAACTACAATTGGAAAGACTGCATTTTATAATTGTACATCTTTAGATAGTATCATTATACCAAATAGTGTTACTTCATTAGGAGATAATACATTT
>JAEDFN010000058.1 GCA_016292775.1 Paludibacteraceae bacterium | reverse complement strand
TACCTGTACGTGAAGGCCAATTCGGATTATTTGTTGCCATAATGATTTAGTTTTAAAGGACTATAATTTATTTGATAGCCGGAGTCATTTCACTCGTAATCGGTTGTTTTGCTTTTTTGATTTCAGTGCGAGCCGGACTATTTGAAAGAGGTGTTTTTTCATAACTGAAGTATATTGTTACTTTTGTTGAACCATTACTTGATGTTCCGTATATTTCAGTAGCGTAGTCTTGTGTTAATTTCGTTGTTTGTATCCTCCAATTGGCAATATTTCCACTACTGTTCTCTTTATCCATATAAATGTCAAGTTCGTAATAATCATCATCTGCCAAACCATCTAATAGTTGAGGAGTTGCGTATATATAGTCGAAAGGAGTACTATAAATTGTTCTCCAATCACTATCACCCCACGTAGTTGTAAATATATCATCGTCAGTTAAAACGAATTTATAGTTATGATTGTACTGAGGGACTTTCGTGTACGTAATTCCTAAGAAGTATGTATAAGCCGGTTTGGTAATTGTAATTTGAGCTGTGGCTTGGTGGGAACCTTTACTATTTCTTGCAGTGAGAGTAACCGTATATGTGCCCGGTCTACTATATCTGTGAGATGGTTCTTCTTCTGTACTTGATTGACCATCTCCGAAAGACCAAGAATAAGATGTGGCATTTGATGATGAATTATAAAAATCTATTTCAAAATTGTCATAGAAGTCATAATCAAAATTTGCAGTAGGATATTGAGTATTGTCGGTGCCTCCTCCAGTACCGCCACCGGTATCTCCGCCTCCGGAGCCACTATTTGATAGCGAGACGTAAATGGTTTTTTCTTTGTAGTAATATCTTTCGGTGTCATAGTCGTAAATTTCTAATTCTACAATGTGATTTCCTGAAGTTTTAAAAGTGTAATAGCAATCATCGAAATATTGTTCACCTGTTAACTTAAATAGTTGATTACCATCAACATACCAAGCTGCATTGTAATTGTGAGACTTGTAATCAGACCAATATGTCCTGTTTTCGAAATAATATCTTCCTTCTCCTTGATCTTGACAAATGAAATCTACTATTGGTCTTTCTCTCTCACACCCGACAAATATTAATAATGTCAATAAAAACATTAATGATGTAAATTTTCTTTTCATAATATTTTTGTCCGTTATATCGCATCGACCCATCGCTTCTTAAGGTTAGTTATCTGTTATTTTCTTAGCAAAGTTATGATTAAAACAGAATATTAACAATCGTTTTTTTTTTTTTTTGTTTTATTTATATTTTAATAACAATAAACGTTTATTGTAGTTATTTAATAAATATTTTAATTTATTGATATACAAATGGAAGCAATTGTCGACGTGAGTCAGTGTGAGTAAATATGAGTGTTAATAAAAGTGAATTTACAATAATAAATGCAGATTATTTTATTGGATATTTGAATAAAAAAAGTCGTGACATAGTCACGACTTATATATATGATGAGAAAAATTTTCTTATTTGCAATAAATCCACGCACTCTTTGTTGTGGCATTTTTGAGCGAATCAAGATGTGTTAGTGCTTCTTTATAAGTCTTAAAACTTTTTGCACTTATTCGGTATTTGCCATTGCACTCTATCACAGTGAGTTCGTCTATATTGTAGTCTTTTTGCTTGGCAATATACTCTTCGGCTTGTGCGTCGGATGCAAGACTGGCTATTATCAAGTGGTATCTGTTGTCGCTTGATTTAACTGACGAAGATTCTTCTTTTTGTGTTTGATTTATGGTATTTGATTCTTGATCTGATTCAGATTGCAATGATAATTGAATTGTTTCACTAGAGTCTGCAATTGTGCTGTCGGTATCTATGTGTTCCGCTTGACATTCCATGCTTGTGTCCGGCATAAAACCATTATGAAATTTATGGAAATAATCATACTCCGTAAAATATTCTCTGTTCACAGATGTTTTTTCAGGATAATTTTTCGGAATTACTGAGGCTGTATAATTATATCTGTTTAATTCTACCGGTAATAAAGTTGTGATAATGAAAATTAGAACAATCATTGCGGCATATCTTGCTATTTGAGTCGACCTCCTTGGTATGCGTAAAATGATTTCATCATTATCGATGCTGTGCGTTGGATATAGTGGTTTGCTCTCTATCGCTTTTAGTTTACGTAATGTGATAGGTGCTAATCCTATATTGCATGGCAGGTAAACGGCCGAATTACTCTTTAAAAGGATATTATTGTTAGTGTCTTTTATCAGGATTCCTATTTCGCTTAAAAGATATGTGTTATGAATGTTTAAGGAATTGGTAATTTCTTGCACATCAGCCGTTATTCTTTCTAATGCAGAAGTATAATTTATATTATAATATTTCATATACATCTCTGCAAGTAAGCCGTCGTGATAGGTAAGGTTTTGGTTAAAACGCACTTGCTGCATCGGGGGAATTAATGTATTATTCTCCCAATGGGCATTCTCAAAATATGTAACGAAACCGCCTAATCCGGGCACGATTACGCATTCATATTTCGACAATAAATTCTTCAAGTGTATTGACAACTCATTCATGCTGCAAAGTTACGTTTTATTTTTCTTTTGTTATTGTGTTTTTAATTTTAGTTATCAACAAATAATCAACATATATAAATGTTTCTCATTTTCAATAATTTAGTGACTTACAGATGTATTCAGAGTATGCCGTTTTTGTTTGTGATAAAATTTTTGTAAATTCTGTTGTTATTTCTTTCTGCCCTTTAATATCTGCTGTAAGTAAAATTGATTCAATAGCACGGGCAGCTGAAATGTTGTCGGTGTCGGAAATGTTGATAGATTTTATTATTTCCTCTATTTCCTTTTCATTCAAATTCATGCCTATTTTTGATAAGGTGTGTAACATGGATAACCTTATGTAAAAGTTGGTGTCGTGTAATAGTTCTATATATTTTTTTGTAAGTGTAATGTTTTTTGCAAATAGTATAGATGTAATTTCCGCCAATTCCGAATTGTTAATTCCGGAAATCCACTCGTAAATATTTTTTTCATTGAGCATTTCCGGAGAGCAGATTTTGGTGGCAATAAGTTTTGTTTCTCTAATATCGATATTCCATAGTCGTATGGCAAGGTCCCAATTTTGCTCATATGCTGATGCTATTTCGCATAGTCTATCCCAACTTACTCCGAAATTTTTGCCGTAATTAAAGCCTGAATTTTGCATTTTTTCGGCGCAAATTCCGTTCATAGATAGCATAATTTTATTTTTTATTTGCGATATTTCTTTGTTAAGTGTTTCATTTACTGCAAAATATTTTTTACTTTCCATGATTGAAAATATTTTTAATAAAACTATTGTGTGAATCAATTTATTATTATAACTTTGCACTCGCAAATTGATGGTGGTTGTAGCTCAGTTGGTTAGAGCGCTGGATTGTGGTCCCAGAGGTCGTGGGTTCAAGCCCCATCTACCACCCGATTTATTTAAGCTTTCTGATGAAAATCAGAAAGCTTTTTTTATCTGAAAGAGGCCGGTATTCCGGTGTCAAAATTTAGTATTTCATTTGTTATCGGGTGTTTAAAACAGAGTGCAGATGCATGAAGGCAGAGTCGTCCCAGCGGATTTGTCGTAGCACCATATTTCTTGTCTCCGGCTACAGGGTGTTTTATCAGCTCGAATTGAGCCCTGATTTGGTTCTTTCTTCCGGTTTCCAATGTTATTTCCAATAAAGAATATTTCTCATTACTCTGTAGTATTTTGTAATTGGTAATGGCCTTTTTACCACCATTGTCTGTTGGTGATGCATGCACTTTTAAGGATTTTGCGTTCTCTGTCAGCCAACTCACGAGTCGATCTTCTTCTTTTTCCGGTTTGCCTTCTACTATTGCTATATATTTTCTTGTGATGATGTTTTCATTCCATCTGTTTTGCATTTGTTGTTGCACAAAAGGAGATTTCGCAAATATCAGTAAGCCTGATGTGTCGCGGTCTAAACGGTGCACTACAAATACTCTATTTTCCGGGTGTTGACGGCGCACGTGTTCCATCGCAATACTATATGCTGTAATCTCTCCCTCTTTCCCGGTAGAAATACTAAGTACGCCGTTTTTCTTTTCAACAACAATTAAGTCTTGGTCTTCGTAAATAATTTTTATTCTGTGATTCGGGTTTTGTTTTGCCTCCCCGACAGGTGATATACGTATTTCATCGTTTTGCTTTATTGGAAAGTCAAAAGCAGTTGTAGTTTTTCCGTTTACTGCTATTTGTCGGTGACTTAGGTATGACTTTAAGGTAGTGCGACTTTTATCTTTAAAATTGGCTATCAAATATTCTAAAAGGGTAGAATCGTACTTTACTAAATGAAATGTTGTAGGCTTGTTTTTTTGTTGTCTTCTCATTTTTCTTCTATATAATATATATCCTCGTTTTCTTTTTTCATGTTGAGTTGTTCGCGAGCATACTTTTCCACTTCTTGTTTATTGGATTCAAGTGCCGCTTGTTTCTCTCTGTTATTCTTGATATTTGTCTCGTAATATTCTATTTGTTTGTCCGTTTTCTCTATTTGTTGTTCTAATTTTTTCGTTTTGATATAAGAGTGTTCGGAACAAAAAATGTATATTATCAAGAAGATAACTAATGCAATGGTGTATTTGTTAATATATTTGTTGGATTTAACAAAGTTTATTGCTTTGGAAAATATGTCCTTAATGTTTATCATTTGTAGTGTCCGATATTTATTGCTACAAAGGTAGTAATTTTTTTGTAATTATTTATATCTCACAAAATAAATAAAGAGAAGTATCACTCATTGTTGGTGAGGGTGATACTTCTCTTTGATTGAAGATAAATTTATATTATGAAAAAAGTTTGTGCAATTTGTCGAAAAACATTCTTGAAATGCTTTTGTTTGGCACTATATTTTTAGAGTCACGTAATTTCTCGAATAATTTTTCTTCGTCTTTAGATAGTTTTTCCGGGATGTAAACTCCAAGGTGAACAAGTAAATCTCCTGTGCCGTAATGCATATCCGGGAGTCCTTTTCCTTTCAATCTTAATATCTTGCCCGGTTGAGTACCTTTTTCTATGTTTATTTTTACTTTGCCGTTCAGAGTAGGTATTTCTACCGAGCCACCTAAAACGGCTGTTGGTAAATCGAGCATTAATTCGTAAATCAGGTTGTTGTTATCACGAATTAAATTAGGGTCTTCTTCTTCGTGAATTACTACCAAGATGTCGCCCGGAATACCGCCATGTACTGCTGCATTTCCTTTGCCTTGTAACTTGAAAATCATACCTTCCGCAGCTCCTGCAGGTATTGGTATGGTAACTATTTCTTCTTTGCTTATTATGCCATCTCCTTTACATGTAGGGCATTTATCTGTGATGATTTTGCCTTCTCCGTTGCATTTGTGGCAAGTAACTTGTGTTTGTATATTTCCGAAAATGCTTCGTTGTGTGCGTACATTGTATCCACGTCCGTTACAATCCGGGCAGGTTTGAATACTGTTGGCGTCTTTTGCGCCACTGCCATTACAATCAGGACAAGTTACGTATTTGCGGAGTTTTATTTTTTTCTCCGTACCATTGGCAATATCTTGTAATGTGAGTTTTATAGTAATTCTAAGGTCAGAGCCTTTATTAACTCTTGTTCTTCCGGATGATGAACCACCTCCAAAACCTCCGAATCCGAAGCCTCCGAAGATATCACCAAATTGTCGGAAGATATCATCCATAGAGAAGCCACCTTCAAAACCGCTGCCATTGCCGTCTACACCGGCATGTCCGAATTGGTCGTACCTCGAACGCTTGTTGGCATCACTTAATACGGAATAAGCCTCTGCAGCTTCTTTAAACTTCTCTTCTGCTTCTTTTTTCTCGGCTTCACTCTTATCTTGTTGCCTGTCAGGGTGATATTTTATGGCTAATTTACGATATGCTTTTTTTATCTCTTCTTCACTGGCATTTTTTGCAACGCCAAGTACTTCGTAGTAATCTCTTTTTGCCATCTAAGGGTCTCCTTTTTATTATGCGCCAACTACTACTTTTGCATGTCGTATTACTTTGCCATGCATAGTGTAGCCTTTGGTTGTACAGTCTATTATCTTATTCTTTTGTTCGGGAGTCGGTGCCGGGAATTGGGCTATCGCCTCGTGTAAATCAGTGTCAAAATCAGCATTTTCTGTCTTGATTTGCTCCACTCCATAGTTTTTCATCATTCCCATCAGTTGCTTTAATATCAACTCAACTCCCTCTTTTAGTGCATTTACGTCAGTGCCCTCTTTCATATTTTCAAGTGCTCTTTCAAAATTGTCAACTACAGGCAAAATGTCGGAAATGATTTTTTCTCCGGCTGTTTTTATCATATCTGCCTTCTCTTTTGAGGTGCGTTTACGATAGTTGTCGTATTCTGCATTTAAACGTAAATGTCTGTCGTTTAATTCTTTGTATTTTTGTTCCCAATCTATTTCAACTTTTTGTGTTGCCTCAGGTTCTGATTTGGTCTCCTCTGCTTTTTGATTTATTTCCGGCTCTTTATTGTCCGTATTTTGATCGTTTTCTTGTTTTGCAGTGTCGGTAGTTTGCTCTTTAGAATCTTGAACCTTAGATTGTTCTGTCTCTTTTTCGGTGTTTTCTTTATTTTCCATTTCGTTGCCCTTTTTATTATTAAAAAGTTTCGCTTTTTTATTTTTGAACATAATCATAGTCTACTCGCTTTACATCAAAAACAATGCCAAATGCTTAAAAGTGATTTTATTGTTACAAAATGTCATTTTGTCGTTTCGTATAATGCCAAAATGACTCATTAAATGGTTATTTGTAAATTGTCGTATGCAAGGTGTATATTGTGTGGTAATATTGCATCAAGTTTGGAATGTAAACCTGCATGGTGCGACATGTGGATGAGAAAAGATTGCTGTGGTTGTATCTTTTTTATGTTCTCTATCGCTTGAGTTATGGTTTCATGACTTCCGTGTGGTGCTTCTCTTAATGCTCCTATTATCAATGTTTTAAGTCCTCTGAGTTTGATGTATTCCGTCTCCGGAATAGTGAGGATATCGGTAATGTACGCTATGTCGTTTATTCTGTATCCGTAAATCGGTAGTTTACCGTGAAGTACATTTATCGGGGTAATTGTAAAATTATTTATTTTTAATATTTCATCGTCTTTAATTGTGTGCATATTGATTTTCGGAATGCCGGGATATGGGTGTTGTGCAAAGCAATAGGGCATCACCTGTTTTATTGTTTGTGCTACTCTTTCGTTCGAATATATGTTGATATCGCCAAATCTGCAAAACGGACGCAAGTCATCAATACCGCCTACATGGTCGTAGTGTTCGTGACTTAAAAATACGGCATCTATCTTCTTAAAAGGTTGTTTCATAATCTGTTGTCTAAAGTCGGGACCGCAATCAAAGAGTAGCCTTGTGCTGTCATCTTCCACCAAAACAGAGGTCCTCAACCTATTGTCTTTCGGATCTTTACTCGTGCATACTTCACAAGTACATCCTATTTCCGGTACCCCGGTAGAGGTGCCTGTGCCTAAAAATGTTATTGTCATGCTTTTTTTTCTGCAAAATAAAGAATTTATTCTGATGTATACAAATCTTTTTTCGTAAAAATTATTACCTTTGCATAGTAATTTAAATGTTGTTGGTATGAAATATTTTAAGAAATTATTATTTTGTTCTATGTTGATGCTCGCTTTTGTAGCATGTAATAAAGAAGATAAAACGGAGTTAAAACAGTCGGAACCAAAGCAGTATTCTCGTGAAGATTATGGCTATAAAGGTGATGTAAAATCTTCTTATGAAGAGAGTTATGGCTTGAATTATCAAACCGGTGAAATTCAGGTTATAGGTTCTACATCTTTGGAATTCAACAAACAAGGTTTCCTTTCCGATTTTAAATATTCTTCCGCCGACGGGTTATATGTATACCAAAGCAAATTTGCATATAATGATAGAAATGAATGCATTACCAGAAAAGATGATAATCTTATTGATGGAGAAAAATCTCATATCGATGAGATATCGGAGTATGATAAAAATGGTAATTGTATATCGATAATCCGTCAATATGATGGAATTTCACGATATACCTATAATAAGTACAAAGGAAATAATCTTGTTTCTACGGAAGTTTATGAAGTAAATGAAAATGGAGACAAGATATTAGAAGAAAAAAGTACTTATGAATATTCCAAAAGCGGTTTTAATACAAAAATAGTGGCAGAATATTACGAAAATGGTGTTCCGGTTAATACAGACGTAACAGAAAATGAATATGACGATAAAGGAAATGTTATCTGTATGAAATTTTTGGATTTAAATAATAATTTACTAAGTAGTTGTAAATATAAATATAATGAGAATGACCGTGAAATAGAATGTGCTGTTTTTAATTCCGATGGAGAATTGGAAAGTAAGTTGGAATATGTTTATAATGAAGAAGATTGCTGTGTGGAAAATCGCAGCTATTATAAAGACACGTTAAACTCCTCAACGCTATTTAAATATGATGAGCATAAGAATATTTTGGAATGTGTGCGTATCGATTATGAAATGGCAACTAAAGAAACGGATTATTACGAGTATGTATACGACGAACACGATAACATTATAGAATATTACTCTTACGATAGCAATAGAAATCTGATTACAAGTTATAAACGTACAATTACTTACTATTAATATATATAATGTATGAAAGAAAAAAGTAAATTGCCATTGCTGATTTTTAGGTGTGTGGCTTTAGGATTATCATTAGGAGTAGTTTGTCTTATAGGAATGGATAAAGTGGAGATTAAAGATGCAATAATGATGCTTGCACTCTCCGTTGTTGTTTTGGCAGC
>JAEDFN010000016.1 GCA_016292775.1 Paludibacteraceae bacterium | reverse complement strand
TTGAATTTGCCACTCGAGAAAGGAATTTATATAATGAAAATACAATACGATGAAGACGATGTACAAATCGTCAATATCGTTGTACAATAATTGTTATACATTAATAATATTATGCAGAACAAAAAAACTATTCTTATCATCTCAATTGCAATTGTGCTATTATTATCAGGTGTGATAATATATTTGATTTCAAGAGTTCGGAATACTGAAAAAGAAATGTTGGAAATGGTTGAAATGGCTTCTTATGAAAAAGAACAATTGGAAAACGAATATACCGACATGGCCTTGGAAGTGGAAGGACAAATGCTGAAAATAGATAATGATTCTATCTTTAAATTGCTGGAAAAAGAGCAAAAAAGGGTGCAATTGTTGCTTGAAGAATTAAGAACAGTTAAAGTAACTAATGCCAGACGTATTGCCGAGTTGAAAGAAGAATTGGCTTCGGTTCGGAAAGTAACAAAATATTATATCGCCCAAGTAGACTCCTTAAATCGAGTGAATGAGGTTCTGAAAAAAGAGAACATCGAAGTTCGTGAAAAAATGTCTATCGCTACAAAAACAATCGATACATTGATGTTGCAAAAAGATAAATTGTCACAAACAGTGCGTATTGCATCACAATTGGAAGCAAAAAATATTGTAGTGGACTTGCTTAATGATAAGGGACGTAAAACAAAATATGTTAGGAAGGTAGATAATATTAGAGTTTCTTTCTCTATCTCTAAGAATATTACCGCCTCTGTTGGTAATAAATACATTTATCTTCGAATAGCAACCCCCGATGGTCAAGTCCTTGTAAAAAATGATGCCAATAAATTTCTTTTTGAAGATAATGAAATAGCTTACTCTTCAAAAAAAGAGATAGAATACTCCGGTGAAGAATTGCAATGTATAATATATTATAAAGTAACAGAAACTCTTATCGAAGGAAATTATCGAGCCGATTTGTTTGTTGACGGTCATTTGATAGGAACGGAAGAGTTTGTAATTGAATAACAGATTATGATTAATGGTAAAAAAATTGTTGTTGTAATGCCTGCTTACAATGCAGAGAAAACATTAGAACAAACTTATGCTGAAATTCCTTTTGATATCGTTGATGAGGTGATACTTACCGATGATTGCTCTCGTGATAATACGGTGGAAAAAGCGAAAGAATTAGGAATAAAAGAGGTCTTGGTGCACGAGAGAAATAAAGGTTATGGCGGAAATCAAAAAACTTGTTATAACAGAGCTCTTGAAATTGGTGCTGATATAGTGATTATGGTTCATCCCGACTATCAATATACACCAAAATTGGTGCACTCAATGGCGTATATGTTGGCAAATGAAGTATATCCGGTTTGTCTCGCATCCAGAATTTTAGGGAAAGGTGCATTAAAAGGCGGAATGCCTTGGTATAAATATGTAGCAAATCGAATTCTTACTCTTACTCAAAATATCTTGATGAATCAGAAATTGTCGGAATATCATACAGGTTACCGCGCTTTTACTGCCGATGTTTTGAAATCTATTGATTATAACGCTGACTCCGACGATTTTATCCTCGATAATGAGATGCTGGCTCAAATTTTTTATAAAGGTTATGAGATAGGAGAAGTCACTTGCCCTACAAAATATTTCGACGATGCTTCTTCAATAAATATCAAACGCTCAGCTATTTATGGACTAGGAGTACTCAGAGTCTCTTTTACCTATTTCCTTTGTAAATGCGGAATTATTAAAAGTAAAATATTGAAGAAATGAAGAATAACAAATATTTATACGCAATCATAGCTGTAGTATATGCTTTGTTTTTTATTTGGATGTACAGCTATACTTATGATCCGAAATTAGATTTGAATGGTGATAATGCAATATATATTAATCTGGCACATAATATTGCCGATGGATATGGCTATTGCGGTATTGATTTAAATGGTAATGCCGTGCCTGCCAGCCATTTCCCTCCCGGATATTCAGCAATATTGAGCATAGCTATATTGCTCGGAGTAAAATCATTACTCGGTTTTAAAATCATTAATGCTATATTCTTATTCCTTTCAATGTCAATAATATGGATGCTTGTTAAAAAAGCAAGTAATTCTGTTATTCTCGCATCGGCTGTTGCAGTGGTTACTTTATTATGCCCTACATTAATGCATTTTGCCGGTATCGTAATGAGTGAGATGAGCTATATGTTCTTTACATTCTTGGCTCTATTCTCCCTATTTATGTATAAAAGAAAAAGAGATGATGATACTGAATTGAATAGGGAAAAGTCATTATGGTACGATTTTCTCAAGTCTCCTTGGTTCTATATCGCCGTAATTTCCGCCGTTGTTTCATATCATATCCGAACCGTAGGAGCATCAGCAATGTTTGCCGTTTTTGTATTCTTCCTTTTCAGAAAAGAGTGGATTGCATCTTTGGGTACGATATTATTAAGTGTTCTACTGATGCTTCCTTGGATGATTAGGAATAAAATACATGGCATAAAAGGCAGATATCTCGATACAATTATGGTTGTTAACCCTTGGCGACCGGAAGAGGGTACAATCTCTTCATTTGGCGAGATGTTTGATAAAATGCTCGGAAATTTTGATGAAACGGTAATTAAAGGATTTAAAGAAATATTGTTCCCTTTCATTACAATAGACCCTTCCAATACATCCTCTTTCTTAGGTATTATTGGTGGTATTATTATTCTTGCAGTAATATTTTACGGAGCATGGAATATGAAGAAATTACGCTGGTCTTTATTCGGGTTTATCTTGGCAAATATCGGCTTGTTTGCTCTATGGCATGGTGGTAATGGCTGTAGATATGTAACTCCGATAGCCCCTATCCTTTTTGCATGCTTCTATATGGGCCTATTCTCTTTATGCACCCTCTGCTTGAGAAAGATAAAAAAAGTTACAATCATATCTTCAGTACTTACTTCATGCATCATAGGTATTATGGTTTTGCTTATGATACCATCAATAAAAGAACAGCATGTTGTAGCAAAACGCCCATACCCGTTACAATATCAACAGTATTTTAATATGGCGGAACAAATGCAAAGCCATTTACCACCAAGAACCGTGGTTTGCTGCAGAAAACCGGAACTCTTTAAGTATTATGCACCTGATATGTGCCCTATAAGATACGAATATACCGAAGATACTAATGCTTTATTGTCGAAATTAGCCGAGAGTAGAGTAGAATATGTAATTATTGATAACCTCGGTTATGCCTCAACACCAAGATATCTGGTGCCTGCCGTGAATAGTAGATTAGATCTATTCGGTATTGTAATGTCTTATAAAAACACAAATCAATATTTACTGAAATTCGACTATCGTAAATATGAAAATAAGTGATTTCAATAAACCTAATAATAATATCGTACATCAATTTGTACGATATTTCTTTTCAGGGGGTATTGCTTTTTGCGTTGATTTCCTTTTGATGATGCTCTTGCACGATCGATTTAATTTACCTGCAGAGGTAGCCGGAACTGTCAGCTTCGCCGTCGGTCTTGTAATTACATACCTGTTAAGTATATTCTGGATTTTTAATCAACGCCGTTTCAAAAGTAGGGTGGCAGAGTTTCTTGGATTTGCTTTAATAGGTGTTATCGGCCTTGTGCTTACTTATATTATTATCGACTTTTTTACAAATTCACTCCAAATTAATTATTTACTCTCTAAAATAATATCCACTATTATAGTTACTTTGTGGAATTTTTTGGCAAAAAAATATATTCTATTCCATAAATAGTAGATATAAGTAATTGATATTCAAATAAATGAAAAATTTTTTAAAAAATTTCTCTTTTAGGTATTGTCAGTTTCAAAAAATGTTGTACCTTTGCAATCGCAAAAGAGGGAAATAAATGCCTTGCTTTGCAAAAGCGATGGTCCATTCGTCTATCGGCTAGGACGCAAGATTTTCATTCTTGAAAGAGGGGTTCGATTCCCCTATGGACTACTAGTTATTTAGTAAATAAAGGAAATAAATTTGTTGTAATAATGGCAAATCATCAATCATCAAAGAAAAGAATAAGACAAACTGAAAAACGTCGTTTGCAAAATAGATTCTATGCAAAGGTTGCTCGTAATGCAGTGCGTAAATTACGCGCTTCTTCTGATAAAAACGAAGCCTCTGCTATGCTCCCTAAAGTTAGTTCTATGTTGGACAAACTTGCAAAACGTAATATTATTCACAAAAATAAAGCAAGCAATTTGAAATCTAAATTGACTTTGCACGTGAATAGATTGGCTTAATTATACTTAGAAGTAAAGTTTTTTATTCATAGTTGAAAGATAGAGCTCTTTTCTATTATTTAATAGATTAGAGCTTTTTTATTTGCTATATGAAAAAAGTATCCCCTATAAAAGATTGGAATGTTCAAGATAAACCCCGTGAAAAATTCCTTGCTAATGGTCCTGAAAGCCTTACTGACGCCGAACTGCTCGCTATTATGTTAGGCTCCGGTATTAAAAATAAAAATGTAGTAGAGGTGGCTGAGGAAATACTTGAATCCGCAAATTATAATCTCGATTTATTAGGTAGAAAAACTATTGAAGATTTGTGCGAAATAGATGGTGTCGGTCCTGTTAGAGCTATGAATTTGCTCGCTTCACTCGAATTTGGCTTGCGTAGAGATAGTAAAACAAATGATGTCACTATTATTAGAAGCGCCTCTGATGTTGCTGAATTAATGTATAGCAAAATAGCTAATTCCAATGTCGAAGAGTTTTGGGTGATATGTCTAAATCGACGTAATGAAGTGATTCATTGTAAAAGAATCCATACCGGTGGTATCTCCTCGGTTTTAGTCGACCCAAAAATGATTTTTAAATACGTCCTATCACACGAGGCTTCTTCTTTTATCGCTTGCCATAATCACCCGTCCGGTAATTTAAAACCAAGTTCCCAAGATATTATGCTTACAAAAGACCTTCTCGCAGGAGCTAAAATACTGCAGTTGAACTTTTTAGACCATGTTATACTGTCGTTTAAAAAAGGTATGTATCTTAGCTTAAATGATGAGGGTGTAGTGAATTTTTCCCTCTAATTATGATTCTTCTTTTTTTTGGGTAAATATTTGCCTAATAATATTCTTATTCTTACGTTCTTTTGTTATTTATTTTGTCTTATTATGTCATATATTTTTTGTACCTTTGCGAAGAAATACTGTTTTGTAAAGATTTTTTTAGACATATTTTGATATGGTTATTTCAAATAAAATATCTCTCTCCGATTTCGAACAACTACTATTTGCGAAAGAAGATTTGAGTTTGGCAGAAGGTGTTGAAAATGAGATAAATAATTGTTTTTATTTCCTTCAACAATTTGCTGCGGAGAAGGTTATATATGGCATCAATACAGGATTCGGACCTATGGCTCAATGGAGGATAGACGACAAACACTTGATGGAATTACAATATAACATCATCCGCAGTCACTCTACCGGCGCCGGTCAGCCCTTGCCCGTATTGTACGTAAGAGCAGCTATGATTTCTCGTCTTATGACTTTTGTACAAGCTCATTCCGGCGTTCATATCGACACAGTAAAAGTATTGCTTAATTTCCTCAATAATAATATATATCCTTTCATCCCACAGCATGGTAGCGTTGGCGCAAGTGGCGATTTGGTGCAACTATCTCATATCGCTCTCGCCCTTATTGGAGAAGGTGAAGTGTTTTACAAGGGTAAACTGTATAATACATCTCAGATTATTAAAGAGTTAGGAATTACTCCTCTGCAAATTCACCTTCGTGAGGGGCTTGCAATTACTAATGGTACTGCTGTAATGACTGGTATCTCATTGGTTAATATCATTCTGGCAAAAAAATTACTCTCTTTTGCAACTCGCGCCTCGGTTTTGATGAATGAGATTGCTTCTTCTTTCGACGATTTTATGTCCCCTATTTTGAACGATATGAAGCTTCATCAAGGACAAAAAATTATTGCTGAAGAACTTAGAAAAATAGCTGCCGGTAGCCGCCGTTTGCTTAAAAGAGAAAACGAACTTTATCGTAAAAATGATACTTCTTTCTTTAACCATAAAGTTCAACCTTATTATTCTTTACGCTGTATACCACAAATATTAGGCCCTATCCTCGACGAAATATCCAATGCCGAAAAGGTGGTTGTGAATGAATTAAATTCTGTTGACGATAATCCGGTTATCGATCCGCAATCCAATAATGTTTATCATGGCGGTAACTTTCATGGTGATTATGTATCTTTTGAAATGGATAAATTAAAAATTGCCGTTACTAAACTTACGATGCTTGCTGAACGTCAGATGAATTACCTTTTCCATGATAAAATAAACGGTATTTTACCGCCTTTTGTTAATCTCGGTGTGCTCGGATTGAATTATGGATTGCAAGCTTCGCAGTTTACCGCCACTTCTACAACAGCAGAGTCGCAAACTTTGTCAAACCCAATGTATGTGCATTCTATACCTAATAATAATGATAACCAAGATATTGTAAGTATGGGAACAAACTCGGCTTTAATATGCAAACATGTTATCGAGAATGCTTTCCAAGTAATGGCTATTCATATGTTGGCTTTGGTGCAGGCTGTAGATTGTTTGAAAATTCAAAACGAACTCTCTGTAGATACTCGTTCACTATACGATGATATCAGAAAGTTAGTTCCGGTTTTTGTTGAAGATACCCCAAAATATAAGGATATTCAATTGATTGAAAGCTATTTAAAAAATATTGAGGGCTTTGATGTATAATTTTTTTAGTATGCAAAAACAAGAAGTTATTTCTATAATAAATGGAGCTTTGGAAGATGAATTTGAAATTTCTAAAGATAAATTTCTTCCGGAGGCAAATGTTAAAAGTGTTCTGTCGTTAGATAGCTTGGATATGGTGGATTTAATCGTTATTATTGAAACTAATTTCGGAGTAAAATTTTCAAAAGAGGAGTTGATAAAAGTTACCTCTTTTGATTCGCTATACGACTTGATTTCAACAAAAGTAAATGCGTAATGACAAATAATAATAAAAGATGGACGGGTAAATCACGCGGAGGTGCGTTTGGATATTCCTTTTTTATCCATTGCGTGAAAATTTTCGGAATACGTACATCTTATGTGTTTATGTCATTGATAATCTTTTATTTTATTCTTTTTGCTCCTAAAGCTACCGCTGCTTCTTGGCAATATAGCCGAAAAATATTGAAGAAATCAAGAATTAATTCTATCATTCATGTTTATCTTCATTTTTATAATTTCGGTAAAGTGCTTATTGATAAATTAGCTCTTAATGCCGGGTTAACGGATAAGTACTCTTTCTCTTTCGAAAATTACGAGCGTTTCCTTTCTATTATCAATAGCGGTATGGGGGTTGTTCTAATTGGTGCACATATTGGTAACTGGCAAGCAGGATCTTCTTTTTTCGGTAAATATGGCAAGAAAATTCATGTGGTGATGTTTGATGCCGAACACGAAAAAATAAAAAAACATATTGAAGAGAATATAGCTGATAGAAATTTTAATATTATCTCTACTAACGGCGATACTATCGAGGCTCTTATTCAAATGAAAGTTGCACTAAATAACGGAGAATTTGTCTGCTTTAATGGTGATAGATTTATTGATAACTCCTCAATAATGGAAAAACAATGTTTGGGAGGAACAGTGTCTTTACCTAAAGGTCCTTTCCTTATTGCTCAAAAATGTAAAGTGCCTGTGGTATTCTATTTCGCTGTAAGAGAGAAGAATATGTCTTATAAATTTTATTTTTATGAATTTAAATCAACAGAAGGATATTCCGCTTCTTCTATAGCTGATGGTTATTTATCGGTATTGACTTCTATGATAAATAAATATCCTTATCAATGGTTTAACTTTTATAAATATTGGAATTAATATAGTTATTATGAAACTTCCAGATTCTTTAAAAATATATTCAAAAGAGCAAAATAGTGCTGCTCAAGCACAGCGTCATGCACAAGAAATAGCCTTTGCTCCGGTGGTTTTTCAAATCTCACGTTTGATGGTGAAGTATGGTATTCTTAATCTCCTTTACCAAAATCCCGATGGTCTTACTATATCCCAAATTGTTGAGAAAATAAAAATGTCGGAATATGCAATAAAAGTTCTCCTCGAGGCTTCTCTTTCTATTGGTACTGTTATTGTGGAGAACGATAAATTCTTTATTACAAAAACGGGATGGTTTCTTATCAATGATAAAATTGTTGGTGTAAATATGAACTTCAACCATTATGTGAATTATAATGGTCTTTACTATCTTGATGAAGCATTGCAAAATGGAAAACCGGAAGGTCTTAAGGTTTTCGGTGATTGGAAAACGATTTATGAGGGTCTCTCTTCTTTGCCTCAAGAGGCACAGAAATATTGGTTCGATTTCGACCATTTTTACTCTGACGGCGCTTTTAATGAAGCCCTCGGCATTGTTTTCCCAACTAAAGAGGATAAAATCACTTTGCTGGATGTAGGCGGTAATACAGGTCGTTGGGCTTTGAGATGCGTTGATTATAACAAAAACGCTGAAGTTACTATTCTCGATCTTCCAACACAGTTAGAGATGATGAAAAATAATATTAAAGGGAAAAATGGTGCCGATAGAATTCATGCCTATCCAATGAATTTGCTGGATAGTAATGCCGTATTCCCTGACGAAAAATTCGATGTTATTTGGATGTCACAATTCCTCGATTGCTTCTCGGAAAATGAAATTATTGAGATTTGCTCAAAAGCTAAGAAATCTATGAAGGAAAATAGCCGTATATATATCATGGAAACTTTCTGGGATAGACAGAGATACGAAACCGCTGCATATTGCCTGACACTCACTTCTCCTTATTTTACCGCAATGGCTAATGGTAATAGCAAAATGTATCACTCAGGCGATATGGAGAAATGTGTATCAAAAGCCGGCCTTTCTGTGGAGAAAATTATTGATGGTATCGGTATGGGGCATTCTTTAATGATTTGTAAACTGTAATTCGTATCCTTATGCTTTGCTTTATCGGAAATACTTCTCTCGTAACCGCCTTGGGTAATGAATGTGATACCATTCATGCTATCGAAAATAATCAAAGTGGATTATATTACAGTGAGAAATATAATGCAGTAGTGGGGGAAATTCCTGCTCGTGCTTTTGATAATATCACGTCGAAGGTAAATTTTACCAAGTTCGAATCTCTTATTATTCAGAATATTAAGAATGTTTTACCTACAGAAAACGACATTGATGATGATACGTTGTTGGTAATTTCTACAACAAAGGGCAATGTACATCTCCTCGAAAATAATACCGCAGTTATTGATAATAATTGCTTCTTGTATACTTCTGCAATAAAAATAGCCGACTATCTAAAATTTAAAAGAAAGCCTATTGTAATATCGAATGCTTGTATATCAGGCGTTTCTGCTTTTGTTGTAGCTAAGAATTTGATGTCATCCGACGATACTATTAAAAATGTTGTCGTTGTCGGTTGCGACATCTTATCCGAATTTATTGTCGAAGGTTTTCGCTCTTTTAAATCATTAAGTAATAAACCGTGTAAACCTTATGATGCGAATCGTGATGGTCTTTCTCTTGGTGAAGCTTGTGGAGCGGTATTGTTAACAAAAGATATCAATCTGGCCTCGAAACCATTGATAGTGCTTAAAGGTGGTGCTGTAACTAATGATGCAAACCATATATCAGGGCCTTCTCGTACCGGTGACGGACTTTATTACGCTATGAAAGAGGCACTTAATGATGCAGAAGTGCTTGGTGCCGATGTGAAATATGTAAATATGCATGGTACGGCAACGTTGTATAACGATGAGATGGAGAGTAAAGCAATCCAATGGAGTTGTTTGTCAAACGTGCCTGTCAATAGCTTTAAAGGTTATATCGGTCACACTCTCGGCGCTTCCGGTGTAGTGGAAACTATCCTTTGTATTTACCAAATGAGAAACAATATCGTTTTTGCTACTAAAGGATTTGAAAAACGTGGTACTCCGTGTAAATTAGATGTCTCCGATGCTAATCGCAGTTATACCGATGTTAATATTTGCTTGAAAACCGCCTCCGGATTCGGTGGTTGCAACGCCGCTATTGTATTGGTTAAAAACCCGGTTAATGCATATAACAACGCAGAAAAACCAAATGCTTCAATAGGTGGTGAAGATAATATTAAAGTGTTGGCGCAATATTCTTTACCAAATTCTTCGGAATGTTTTTCAGATTTTATTCGTAAAGAATATAAACAATTGAATCTCTCTTATATGAAGTTTTATAAGATGAGCGACCTATCGAAAGCACTCTTTATCGCTACGGAAAACATTATTCGACAATGCCCTGAAATCGTTAATGCCAATCCCCGCCGTGTTGCTATCATTATGTCAAATAAAGTTTCTTCCTTAGAAGCCGATATTCAGCATCAACAAATAGTAGATAAACACCTTGAAGAAGGGGCTTCTCCGGCCATATTTGTCTATACTTTGCCAAATGTTGCCGTTGGCGAAGTTTGTATTAAGAATAAAATTAAAGGTGATAACACATTTTTTATCGAAAATTTTAATACCGGCTTATCGGAGTATTATGCAAAACAGCTACTCCGTCTTAATAAAGCGGATATCGTTATTTGCGGCTGGTGTGATAAAGAAATCGCGTCTGAAATGCCGATGGATGAGAGCCGAATTAATGCAAATTCAGACTTGGAGAAAATGCGTGGATTTAAAAATGATAATTATTGGAATGTTAATCTAAAAATATTAAGTAAATAATATGGAACAATTAATTACAGACTTAAAGAAATATATTATCGAAGAACTGAACCTTGAAGATTTAACTCCCGAAGATATCGATGCCGAAGCACCTCTTTTTGGCTCCGGTTTGGGCCTTGATTCTATAGATGCTTTGGAAATCATCCTTATTCTGGAAAAATATTATGGAATTAAATTGGCTAATAGCGTAGAAGCTAAACCGATTTTTTACTCCGTTAAAACTTTAGCTGAATATATTGATAAAAACAGAACAAAGTGAGTGAGATAATAATTACCGGATTGGGGATAGTTTCTGCAATGGGAATAGGTGTGAATAACAACATCTACTCCTTGAAAAATAATTTGTCGGGAATCTCTTCTCGACCGATTGTGCTTAAATCAAAACTCAACCTCCCGGTAGGAGAAATTCACTTCACTAATAATGAATTGTCGGAATATTTAACTATACCTTCTTACCGCCATCTATCACGAACAGCACTCTTGGGGATAATGGCTGTCAAAGAGGCTTTATCCAATACAGATTTTCCTAAAAATGCAAGAGTGGCATTAGTTTCCGCTACTTCTGTTGCTGGAATGGATCTTACGGAACTTTTTTATAAAGAATATGATAAGGATAATAACAAAGGTAGACTTCGTGATGTAAAGATGCACGATTGTGGTACTATAGCAAGAGTAATTGCCGAATACTCCGGTATAAATGGCTATGTGTCAGATATTAGTACCGCATGCTCTTCTGCTGCAAATGCAATACTCTTTGCTGCGAAATTATTGAAATATAATGTTGCCGATTATGTCGTTGCCGGTGGATGCGATGCCCTCAGTATCTTTACTTTAAATGGATTTAATGCCCTTAAGGTGTTGGATTCCGATATCTGTCGCCCTTTTGATAATTCTCGTTGCGGCCTCAATCTAGGAGAGGGAGCCGGTTTCCTACTTATGCAAAGAGATGATATGCCATATACCGAGAAATATTGTACTTTTGCAGGTGGAGTTAATGCAAATGATGCTTTTCATCAAACAGCATCTTCCGATTCCGGTACCGGGGCATTCTTGGCTATGTCGAATGCCTTGAAAAATGCCGATATTCTACCCGAAGAGGTTTCGTATATCAATGCTCATGGCACTGCAACCGTGAATAACGATGCCTCCGAATCTGCCGCGTTCTTACGCCTTTTCGGTAACAAAAGCATGGTTCCTCATTTCAGTTCCATAAAAGCATTTACCGGGCATACTCTCGCTGCAAGTGGCGGTATCGAAGCTGTGCTATCTGCAATTGCTGTTAAGAATGGTTATCTTTATCCAAATCTTAATTTCTCTAATCCTATAGATAATTTTGAATTGGTTCCTGTGACTCATTTTTCTGATAATAATCAAGTTAATTGTGTCGTGTCAAACTCTTTCGGTTTTGGTGGTAACTGTACTTCGTTAATATTCAAAAAATAATATTGCTCAATGAAGTGTTATATATCGAATTTTCGCTCTGATAAAGAGATTTATAATGATATTAAATTATTAATCCCCGATGCTACTATGCGCAGGAGAATGAGCAATGTGCTTAAACGAAGTGTTGCTACTGCCGTCGAATGTATGAATGGTATTGATAATATAGCTCTCTTAGATGCGATTATTACTTCCTCTTCATTGGGCTTATTAGCTGATAGTGAGAAATTCCTTAAAAATGTAGTGGATAATGAAGAGGTACTTATTAACCCTACACCTTTTATTCAGTCTACTTTTAATACTGTTGGCGCTCAGATTGCCCTTTTAAAGCATAATAACTGCTATAATGTCACTTTCGTAAATAGATATCATCCTTTTGAAGATGCCCTACTCGATGCTCTTTTTTTAATTGATGACGAGAAAAAGAATCATTTCTTAATCGGACATTTTGATGAAGTCACTCCTACTTTACAGACGATTTCTAAAAGATTTGACCTGGGGGATAAGAATATGGTTGACGATGGCTCGTATTTCTTTCATTGTACTGCTCAAAAATCTGTTGATTCTATCGCTCTTCTCAATATGAAATTATTATCATCAAGGGATTATAACGATATTAACAGTAATATGTCGGAGCAAGAGAAGTTGATGTGTTTCGGCGCATCTACAGCCTCTCCATTAGTGGTGGAGAATGCTTATCAAAACTACAACTCTTTTTTCCCCGCTTCTGCTACTGCTTTTTATTATGCAGTAAAAAAAGTTGTCAATGAAAAAATTGAGATGGTGTTGATAAATAAATACCCTGATAATTCCGTTTTTGTTATCTCTGTGACAAATGTTTAGTGTTGTTTTAATAATTAGTTTGATATTATTACTGCTTTTGATTTGGGCTTCAGCGGATATTCGTAGCAGGGTATATGTAAACTCTTTATGTAGTGTGAATTGTAAAGAGAAGAAAGTGGCAATTACTTTTGACGATGGCCCTTCACAAAATACTAAATCGATATTGGAGGTTTTAGATCGGTATAATGCAAAGGCTACTTTTTTCCTCGTTGGAGAGAAAGCCCTTAATGATGTGGAGAGTGTAAAAAGTATTGTCAATAAAGGACATAGCGTTGCTAATCACTCTTGGAGCCATAGTTCTTTGTTGCCTATCAAGCCTGTTGATGACATTACAAAAGAACTATTGGATACTAATAAAGTGCTTTTTGATATTACAGGAAAGGAAAATATTTACTTTCGTCCCCCTTTTGGCGTTACAAACCCTTTGATAGCCAAATCAATAAAACGTACCAATATGGTTTCTGTCGGATGGTCGGTACGCTCTTTTGATACCATTTCTTGGTTGCCTCGAAGGATTATCTGTAAAAGAGTAGTGCGAAAAGCAAAGTCGGGCGATATAATTTTATTACACGATAGAGTGCATCAAGCCGACGTTTTATTAGAAAATGTACTAAATATTTTACATAATAAAGGATTCGTTTTTGTAACAGTTGATGAGTTGTAACTTTAGATGAGTAGAAAACAGTTGATGCATATGAAATACAGACTTTTAATTATTTTATTATTCTTTTCGTTACCGTTATTGGCACAGAATAGTAGCGTAGAAAATGAATTTATTTCAAAAATTCATAAATATAATTCAGATATCCGGTCTATTAAGTGTAAATGTACACAAAATAGCGTGCTTGCAATATTTGATAAACCAAAATCTGTCGATGGAATGTTTTATTATTTAGCTGATAATAATATAATTATATCGTTGAATAATGGTGATTTTATAAAAATTATTGATTCTGTATTGGAGATGAAAACCGGTAAAGAGATAACGAAAATTAAACTCTCTTCCAATCCGGCTTTAAAAAATTTGAATATCTTGATTTCATCGTGCTTTAAAGGCGATTTTTCTACTCTTAAGTCTATCTATAATATTTCTTATTCTAAAAATAGTGAAGGCTCTTATACACTTCTTCTTACTCCCAAAAAAACGTCAAAATCAAAAAATATGTCCGTTGAATTATTGTTCAATGGCAAAGATATGTCGCTTGATAATTTGAAAATGATAGAGTCGGAAGATAATTATACTGAATATATCTTTCGAGCAAAAGAATATAATATGGATGTAAAGGGTTATTTTTCTAAGTAATAGTGCGTTATGAATGAATGTATTTCTCAATACAAGGCAGTGGCAAAAGAGAAGAACATTGTAGTAGTTATACCCGTTTATAACAATAGTCGTACAATTGCAAAAGTAATTCAAGATGCCAAGCAATATGTAGATGATGTTTGGGTTGTTAACGATGGTTCTACCGATTCTACTTTAGATATTTTGTCTACAATTGAGGGGGTTCATGTGCTTTCTTATTCCGAAAATCGAGGAAAGGGTTATGCATTACGACTTGCTATAAAAGAAACCTATAATGCAGGATATAGATATATGATTTCTATGGATGCTGATGGTCAGCATTTTGCTTCCGATATTCCATATTTTATAGAAGAGATAGATAAATTTCCAAATTCACTTATTGTAGGTTCCCGTAATCTGAATGCCGATAATATGCCGGGTAAAAATAGTTTCGCGAATAAATTTTCTAACTTCTGGTATAAGGTAGAAACTTTTCAGAAATTATCGGATACTCAATCCGGCTTTCGACTATATCCTTTGTCCGAAATTCATAATGTACATTTCTATACCAACAGATATGAATTTGAAGTAGAGGTCCTTGTACGATCTGCTTGGAGGGGCGTTAGGGTGGTCAATATACCTATTTCTGTATATTATCCCCCAAAGGAAGAGAGAGTATCACATTTTAAGCCGGCAAAAGACTTTACCAGAATAAGCATTTTAAATACTATATTGGTGTTGGTGGCTTTATTGGTCTATTACCCTTATCTTTTTTTTAAATCGCTCTCTGTTAAGAATATAAAAGCCTTTTTTGATAAATACGTCTTTAATTCTTCGGATAGTAATATAAAGATGTCGGCATCTATCGCTTTGGGTGTATTTAGCGGTATAATACCTATTTGGGGGTATCAATTGGTATTCGCAGGCCTGTCGGCTCACGTACTGAAACTTAATAAGGTAGTGGCTATGATAAGTTCAAATATCAGCATCCCTCCAATGATCCCATTTATTTTATATGGTAGTCTCGTATTAGGCGGGGTCTTTTTTAAAAATCCGGTGTGGATAGATATTCATCAAATATCAATCCATTCCGTTGCAAGTGCGCTGTTACAATATGTTATCGGTAGCATTCTACTCGCAATAATAGCCTTTATTATAGTGTTTTTATTCTCTTTTTGTTTACTCTCTTTTACTCGTCATAAAAAAGCATGATTCGTTTTTTCTTAAATATATTTGATTGGTTTGAAAACCATAAATCGATGTTATACATTAGTTTATTGCTCGTGGTTGGCGTGTGCATCGGTGTTGCCACTCAAATTAAGTTTGATGAAAATATTTATAGTTTTTTTGGTGAAGAAGAGTCTACTTTCAAGAATTTAAAATTCAAAGATAAGATTGTAGTAGAAGTTTCCGGTATAAATCCCGATTCTATAATATTAGCAGCAGAAGATTTTGTAGAGCAGATAGAGGTGCTTCAGCAGAATGGCTTAATAGGTGATATTATCTCTACTATCGATGAAACTCAGATATTTCAGGTTGCGGATTATATATATTCGTATCTCCCTATTTTTATTGACGAAGATTACTATGCCCATATTGATACTCTTATCTCTGATACAGCAATTTGTAGTGCGGTGTCGAATTCTTTGAACCTATTGTTATCTCCGGGGGGAATGATGATGAAAGATTTCATCTTACGCGATCCTCTCAATATCGCCACACCTCTATTAAGTGATTTTCAATCTTTTAATTCAAATGATAATTACGAAATATATGCCGATTATCTCTTTGATAAAGGTTTATCATCTCTATACCTTTTTATAAATCCTATTTATGACATGGGAAACACCGGAGAGAATGATGAAATGGTCTCTTCGTTAGAAAATATTGCCTCTAATATCTCTTCAAATAATGTTGAAATTACCTGCTTCGGTGGCCATATTATTGCAGTACATAATGCAAGACAAGTTAAAAAAGATATTATTCTTACACTTTCTATAGCTTTGATAATAATTATTATAGTTATCTTTTTTGCTTTTAAAAATAAAAAGTCTATTCCACTTATTATAGTGCCTCCGGTTTTCGGTGCACTTTTTGCCATTGCAGTTATTGTTGTTATAAAAGGGTCGGTTTCTGCTATTGCTATCGGGTTGGGCTCTATTGTACTTGGCGTTGCTCTCAGTTATTCCATACATGTTATAGCTCATGCCAACCATGTTGACAATCCCAAAACAATTATTTCCGATTTAGCATATCCTCTTACTGTCGGGTGTATTACTACTATTGGGGCTTTTGTCGCTCTGATCTTTACCAATTCTCAATTATTAAGAGATTTAGGCCTTTTTGCAGCCTTGGCTTTGGTGGGTACTACTCTTTTTTGCTTGATTTATTTACCTCATTTCTTGACTCCGGTAAGTGATAGTTCAAATAAATTTCTAAATTTTATTGAGCGTTGTAATGCTTATGATTATGAAGATAATAAATGGATTATAGCTATTGTTACTATCGTTACTATCATTTGTCTGTTTTTCTTTAATGACGTACAGTTTGATGCCGATTTAAACAGCATTAATTACGTGCCGGAACAAATTCAGCGAGCGGAGAGCAAGATGCAAACAAAATTTGGCAGTGATGCTGATAAAGTTTTCTTAATCTCTTCGGTGACAGAAAATTCGTGGGAGAGTTATACTTCTTTAAATTCTCTTTGCGACTCTTTCCTTGTTCAAAAAAACGGTTCTATACAGAGTTTCGTTTCTTTAAAAAATTTCGTAATACCTTTTGATATTCAGAAACAAAGAATAGAGAAATGGGAAAATTATTGGTCGGAAGAGAGAGTTGATGCCACTATCAATAGTTTAAACAAATATGCATCTCTATATGGGTTTTCACAAAATGCTTTTAATCCTTTTTTAGAAATACTTACAGCTGATTATGAGGTGTGTGAATACGATAATAATGAAATGGCACAAGTGCCTATAATTGCCGATTGGATATCTAAAGATAATGGCAATTTATATCTTGTAAGTAGCATAGAATTGGATGAATGTAATAAAGATCAAGTATACTCTTTTATCAATAAAGTGCCGGGTGTAACTATTGTCGATCGTAGCTATTTCTCTTCCAAGATGATAAAAGATATTAGCGATGATTTTAATTTCATTTTGTGGGTCTCTTCTCTCTTGGTGTTTATAACTCTTCTTATTATTTATGGAAGATTAGAAACTGCATTGCTCACCTTTATGCCAATGTGTATCAGTTGGGTTATTATCCTCGGGATTATGTCGATTTGCGGAATAAAATTCAATATAGTAAATATTATCTTGGCTACTTTGATTTTTGGTATCGGCGATGATTTCAGTATCTTTATTATGGATGGATTGCAGCAAGAGTATAAAAACGGTACAAAGATATTGGGGATGCATAAAACAGCGATTTTCTTTTCCGCTTTTACTACTATTGTCGGTATTGGGGTGCTCGTGTTGGCTAAGCATCCGGCAATGAAATCTATTGCTTTACTCTCTATGATAGGTATCTGCGTGGTAGTTATTGTAGCGTATACTATTCAGCCATTTTTATTTCGTATGATGGTTTTGGGCCCTACTAAGAAAGGTAATTTCCCTATTACGATAAAATCTTTTTTATGTTCAATATTACCGTTCTTATTTTTTGGTATAGGATCTGTTCTTAGTCAGTTATTGATACTACTTCTTACTTTTGTTCCTATATCTAAGGAAAAGAAGCGGAATATCTTACATGTCTTTGTACAATATGTGGCTAAAATAGTGCTGTTTACGGCATTTCATATAAAATTTGAAAAGAGAAATTTCACGAAAGATACTTTATCACATCCGGCTGTTATAGTATCAAATCATAAATCTTTTATCGATGTATTGCTGTTTATGCAATTATATCCGAAAATAGTAGTGATAACTTCCGATTGGGTGTGGAAGTTCCCACTATTTGCGTTTACATTGCGATATGCCGGATATTTCCCCTCTAATAATGGCTATGATAAGTTGTCGTCAGATTTACTGCCTATGGTTAATGATGGCTATTCCGTTTTGATTTTCCCAGAGGGCACTCGTTCTTATGACGAAAATATCCTCCGTTTCCATAAGGGTGCTTTCTATTTGTCAGAGAAACTGAAACTTGATATTCTGCCTGTTGCCATTTATGGCGCAGGATTAGTGCTTTCTAAACAGCAAAATTTTTACCTTAAACCAGGATGTGTAACTTATGAATTTTTACCTCGTATAGCCTACGATGATAACTCTTTTGGGGAAACATATCAAGAGAAAAGTAAATCAGTACGTAGGTTGATTGTAGATAAATATAACTCATTATTCGAAGAATTTGCCACACCTGCGAATAAATATTATCGCGAAAAATTGATGTATAATTATATTTATAAAGGTAGAGATGAAGAGTTTAGTGTCAGAAAACAACTCTTTACAGAAAATGGTTTTATTGATTGGCATCTATTGGTACCGTTGTCGGGTGTTGTGACTGTGGTAGGTTGCGGTTCTGGCTCATGCGCTTTAATGCTTGCAATGCTTTCTAAAAAAAGAGAGATTTTCGCTTTTGATGTTGATGAAGAAAAAATTAAATTAGCAAGTCATTGTTTTGCAAAATCCGATAATTTGTCTTACTTTTGTTCCGACTTTCGTAATTTTGAATGTCCGGATTCGGATTGTATTGTTGTGCAGGATTTGCATAATGTCATTATTTCAGAATTAGAACAGCTCTTATTAAAATGCAGTAAACATCTCAATAAAGGTGGAAAAATAATCTTTAAATCTGCTGATAGCGAATATTTTTTCAATGGTAAAATAAGTGTTGTAGATTTAACTATCGCTGCCGAGAATTTTGGCTTTAAGCATGTTACATGTAAAGGGTCAGACTTACTTAATGTTAGTCGTTTAAATAAAAATTCTGAAACATACATTATTACTGAAAAATATATTAAGAGAAACATTCATTCTAAGTACATTATCTTGGAAAAATAAATTACTATGTATAAAAATCGAGAAATAGCTTTTCAGTCTGCTGATGAGATAAAATTATTTCAAGAGCAACGGATGAAGGAAACACTTGAATATGTAAATACACATTCAAAGTTTTATAATCGTTTGTTTAAAGATAATAAAATAGACATTAATAAGATAAATACTCTTGAAGATTTAAGGCAGATACCATTAACTACAAAGCGAGATTTGCAATTATATAATACAGATTTTATATGTACTCCTTTGTCTCAAATAATAGATTATGTAACGACGTCGGGTACGTTAGGCGATCCTGTTACGTTTGCACTTACAGAGAATGATTTGCAACGATTGGCATATAATGAGGCCTCTTCGTTTACAATGGCAAAATGTAATTCGAATGATATTTTGCAATTGATGACCACAATAGACCGTAGATTTATGGCAGGATTGGCATATTTCTTAGGAGCAAGAGAATTGGGTTGCGGTGTAGTGCGTGTGGGTAATGGTATCCCGGAATTACAATGGGATACAATAAAAAGGGTAAAACCTACTTTTTGTATGGTCGTTCCTTCGTTTATTATGAAGTTGATCGATTTTGCAAAACAGAATAATATCTCTTATCACGACTCTTCGTTAAAAAAAGCTATATGTATAGGAGAAAATCTTAGAAATCCTGATGGTTCTTTATCTACTTTAGGATTGAAAATAGCAGAACAATGGCCTGAGTTAGAGTTGTTTTCTACTTATGCATCTACAGAGATGCAAACCTCATTTACGGAATGTGAATGCCATAATGGCTGCCATTTGCCTCCGGATTTAATTATTGTAGAGTTCCTTGATGAGAATAATAATCCGGTGCCGGAAGGTGTTCCGGGTGAAGTTACCATTACAAATATCGGAGTGGAGGGGATGCCTTTAGTGCGTTTTAAAACCGGAGATGTTTGTATCCATTATAACGACCCTTGCCCTTGTGGTAGAAATACAGTACGCCTTAGCTCCGTATTGGGCCGTAAGGGTCAAATGATTAAGTTTAAAGGTACTACTTTGTATCCACCTGCTCTTTTTGATATCTTGGATAATATACCCGATGTGGAAAATTATATTGTGGAGGTGTTTACAAACTCTCTGGGTACCGACCAAATACAAATTAAAATAGGCAGTAATAACCATTCCGAGCAGTTTATTAAACAGATAAAAGATATCTTTCGCTCTCGAGTTCGCGTTGCTCCTGATATTATTTTCGAGGCTATTGAACTTATTGCAAAGCAACAGATGCCGCCTATGAGCCGTAAAGTTGTTAAATTCTTTGATTTACGAAATAATAATTTATAAATATGGAAGTAGAACTTAATTCACATAATAAACAAGAGTATCCGCCAATGCATACCGCCGAACATCTTCTAAATGCTACAATGGTAAAGATGTTTGGGTGCCCTCGCTCAAAAAATGCACATATTGAACGAAAGAAAAGTAAAGCCGATTATCTATTAAATCAAGCACCTTCTGAGGAGCAAATAAAAGAAATAGAGAATAGAGTAAATGAGCAAATAGCTCGAAATTTGGATGTTACTATTGAATTTATGTCTAAAGAAGAGGCTGCAAATATTGTAGATCTAAGTAAGTTGCCTGATAATGCTTCGGATACTTTGAGAATTGTAAGAATAGGAGATTATGATGCTTGTGCTTGCATAGGTGCTCATGTCAATAACACTTCTCAAATTGGTACATTCAAAATATTAACTTCAGATTTTTCTGACGGGCGATGGAGAATGAGATTTAAATTAGAAAATTGCCCTTATAATGAATGATGTAGAATTCTAAATTAAATAGGGGTGATTGCCGTTTTTTTAGCAATCACCCCTTCTTTTTTATTTGATTATAGATTTTATTTTGTATCCAAATTATTTAATCACAATAGATTTACACTTCTTTTTACAAATTCAGCCAAGTCTTTTCCTTTTAATATATTGTTGGCAAGCAAAGCAAGGTCAATAAGTTGTTTTACTTTAGGGTTCTTCGTAGCAAAATCACTATATATTCCGTTACGTTTGTCACCAAGGTCACTTAACTGTTTATCAATAGTTTCCAATTCTTCTTTTTCTGCGCTTGGTATTTCATCCTCTTTTTTGTCTTTATGTGATTTCTTAAGTTCCAATTTTCTGTGGTCAAGATTCTTGATTTCCTCTGCTATCGGAGCTATTGCAGAAGCACACTCTTTTTCTTCTGCGTCGAGTACCTCTTTTATCAAACGATGTGAAGAGTTGAGAACTAATGAATATGAGTCCGGCATTTCGCCATAGAAACTCATCATCGGGTTTCCTCCGTTTTTGGACATCTCTTTCATACGGCGCATGAATTCGTTTTGTGTAACGAGGATTGGCAGACTCTCTTCTCCTAATGCTTCTACACTTACAATGAATTCGGTTTTTTCCATTTTTGGAATAGCTGCATGGAAGAGGGTAGTTAACGCATTCTTTTGTGTATTGTCTAACTCTACTTCGGGAGTGTCGGATTTTGCAATAAGTTTGCTTACTACATCACTATCTACACGTACGAATTTTGTTTTCTCATTCTTCTGTTCAAATTGTCCAATCCAATGAGAGTCAAGTTGTCCGTCAAGGAGTAACACATCATATCCTTTTGCTCTTGCAGCTTCAATATAAGAGTGTTGCTCTTCTATATTGTGAGCATATAAGCAAATCAAATTGCCATCCTTGTCGGTTTGCTCACCTTTTATAAGTTCTTTATATTCTTCAAAAGTGAAGTATTTACCATCGATATTCTTTAAAAGAGCAAAGTCTTTTGCTTTTTCATAGAATTTCTCATCTGTAAGCATTCCGAATACGATGAAGATTTTCAGCGCATCCCATTTTTCTTCAAATTGAGCACGGTCGTTTTTAAATATCTCAAAGAGCCTGTCAGCTACTTTTTTAGTGATATGGTTTGAAATCTTCTTTACGTTAGAGTCCGCTTGTAAATAAGAACGGCTAACATTCAATGGGATATCAGGAGAGTCTAAAACACCATGTAGCAAAGTTAAATATTCAGGTACAATACCATCAACAGAGTCGGTAACAAATACTTGGTTGCAATACAATTGAATTTTATTTCTCTCTATATGGATGTTCTCTTTCAAGCGAGGGAAATATAGAATACCTGTTAAGTTAAACGGATAGTCTACATTTAAATGAATATGGAATAGAGGGTCCTCGGCATAAGGATATAACTCGTGGTAGAACTTCATATAGTCCTCATCGGTGAGGTCTGCAGGTCGGCGTGTCCATGCCGGCGTTGTGTTGTTAATGATGTTCTTCTCGGAAGTTTCTACCTCTTTACCATCCTTCCACTCTTTTTTATACCCGAAAGCAATCTCTACAGGTAAGAATTTACAATATTTATTCAGTAGAGTTTCGATACGTGATTCCTCCAAAAATTCTTTGTTTTCGTCGTCAATATGAAGGATGATGTCTGTACCGCGTTCTGCTTTTTCACACTCTTCAAGGGTAAATTCCGGAGATCCATCACAAGTCCAATGTTGTGCAGGTGCCCCTTCTTGATAAGATTTTGTTATTATCTCTACCTGTTTTGATACCATAAAGGCAGAGTAGAATCCTAATCCGAAATGACCAATGATGGCATTTGCATCATTTTTATATTTGTCAAGAAATTCAGTGGCACCGGAGAATGCTATTTGATTGATGTATTTTTCAATCTCTTCTGCAGTCATACCTATACCTTTATCACTTATTGTAAGTGTGCCGGCTTCTTTGTTCAATGATACTTCTACCGTGCAATCTCCCATCTCGCCTTTAAAGTCTCCGACAGAAGATAAGGTCTTTAATTTTTGTGTAGCATCTACTGCGTTTGATACCAATTCACGAAGGAATATCTCGTGATCACTATATAAAAATTTTTTTATTACGGGGAAGATATTGTTTGTTGTTACCCCAATAGTACCTTTTGCCATATTTTTGTTTGTTTTAATTGTCTATTATTATATTCACTCTTTTCTTTATCAAAAATAGTGCCATATTGTATTTTCTGACACTTTGTCACACTTTTTGCACTAATGGGTGTAAGGTTGTCTGTGATAGAATACGTAGCGTCAGTAGTGGTGATATGATTTAAAACCGGGAGTGTGTAAGGTTGCCTATTATCGAAGAATTAGATTTCATTGAATGCCTTTTTGAGGGAAAATTGACATGCAATTAGACTTGCTGATAAAATGGATTATTGTCCTAAATATAATTTTTGAACTTTATAATGATTAATAATCTTCTGATAGTTAACAGAAAAAGAAAAAGGAATTGGATGTTGAAAATCCAATTCCTATAATGATAATATTGCATATAATTAATATTATTCGCCTTTGATAGCAGCAATACCCGGAAGAGTTTTGCCTTCTATTGCTTCAAGGAGTGCACCACCGCCTGTAGATACATAGCTTACTTTGTCTGCCAAGCCGAATTTATTTATACATGCTACAGAGTCGCCACCTCCGATTAGAGAATAAGCACCTTTTTCTGTGGCTTCTACAATGGCTTTTGCTACAGCAAGAGATCCGTGGATAAAGTTGTCGAACTCAAATACTCCTGTAGGTCCGTTCCAAAGTATAGTTTTTGAGTTTCTTATTACATCTGCAAATAACTCTTGTGATTTCGGACCGATATCAAGACCTTCCCATCCGTCAGGAATTTCATTAACATTTACGAAATCCGTATTTGCATTATTGTCGAATTTATCAGCTATTTTTGCATCTACAGCGAGTACAAGGTTCACGTTATTATTTTTAGCTTTTTCCATGAGTTCTAAAGCCAAATCCAATTTGTCGTCTTCACAAATTGAGTTTCCAATTTTGCCACCTTGTGCTTTTACAAAGGTGTATGTCATTCCTCCGGCGATAATTAAGTTGTCTACTTTTGTAAGTAAGTTTTCAATAATATCGATTTTGGAAGATACTTTAGAGCCACCCATGATAGCAGTGAAAGGACGTACGGTTTGTGCCATAACTTTCTCTACTGCAGTTACTTCTTTGTTCATCAAATAACCGAACATCTTGTTGTTGGAGTCGAAATAGTCGGCTATCAAAGCTGTGGAAGCGTGAGCTCTATGTGCGGTACCAAAAGCATCATTTACGTAGCAGTCGGCATACGATGCCAAGTGTTTTGCAAATTCTTTTTGTGAAGCTTTAATGGCTTTTTTAGCAGCTGATTTCTCTTCATCGGTTGCATCTTCTGCCAATCCTCTTGGTTTGCCCTCTTCCTCTGCATAGAAACGGAGATTCTCAAGAAGTAGGGCTTCTCCCGGTTTTAAATTAGAGCATTCTGCGTCTGCTTTGTTGCAGTCGGCAACAAATTTTACTTCAGTTCCCAAAAGCTCACTTACGCGTGCTACGATATGTTTTAATGAATATTTTTCATCAGGATTTTTTTTCGGTCTTCCCATATGTGATGCTATTATCAAACTGCCTCCGTCGTTTAATATTTTTTTGAGCGTTGGCATAGCTGCTCTGATTCGAGTATCGTCAGTAATAGCAAAATTTTCATCTACTGGTACGTTAAAATCTACACGTACGAATGCCTTTTTTCCGGCAAAATTAAAATTGTCAATTGTCTGCATATTATTTGATTATTTTTTGTTGGTTTATATTATATAGTTGATAGGAGTTACCACAATGTTTTCTACTCCTAATATTTTGAGTTTCTCTGTTATATCCCAAAGTATTGTTTCATCTAAAATAGCACATAAATAAGCTTTGTCGGTTGCTATAGCGCTAATTACTTTAGGCACGGTACCTACACGAGAAAGTATTTCGGTGAGATTGTCAAGTGATGAATTTGGAATTGAAAAAGATACCATTTTTTTCCCTCTTGCATGTATGTGAGCATTGATTCTCGTATTAAACTCTTCAAGTAATATATTGTTCTGTGGTGATATGGTAGTGCCGGTTATCATTACGGTCTCGGTAGTATAAAGAGTTTCTACCTCTTTTAACTGCTCGTTTAATAATGATGTGCCTGTATATATGCAATCGAAAGCTGCGTCTACAAGACCTAATGTTACTGATTTAAAGATGTTTTTTTGTAATCTTAAAAGATGGGCTTTTACATTGTTCTTTTTTAATAATGTAGTGAGCAATTCAGGATATGGAGTGGCTATGGTTTTGTTATTAAACCACTCAATGTTTTTGTAATTAGTGCTTTGTGGAATGATAAGCGACAAGTTACATTTATTAATTCCTATTTTTTTATATTCTGCAAATTTTGTTATCCCGAAATTTGTAAGAACGTGCTCCATACAAAAGCCTATATCTGCAATGCCTTTGTATACTATTTCCGGTATGGAATTGTCGTCAACATTAACTAATTCTGCCGGAAAATTGTTCGATTTTATAACGATATTATTGCTGTTATAAGGAAATTTTATATTGGCTTCACTTAATAAAGTGTGTAAATCATGCCAAGATATACTTTGATTGTTTACAGCTATTCGTAACATATTCCACTATTTATTTAATTTCTTACAAAGGTACGTTTTTTATTTTGATTTTTTTCTGTTTGCAAGATAAATTTTCATGAAATTATCGTTTTTATTTCGAAACCTCTGCTTTTTAAGGATATTATTAGTGTTGATAATATAGGTAATGTGCGGTCGGAGGCTTTGACTGAGTCGTGTAATACAATGATAGAGCCGTTTCGAACATATTTTTCTATTATCGACAATACATCATGAGGAGTGCGTTTTTTATCCCAATCATAAGCAATTACGTCCCATTGGATTATTTTATATCCCAAATTCCTTAACTTCAGATTCTGAAAAATATTGCACTTCCCGTATGGAGGGCGAAATAATTTGCTTGGAATATATTCTGAAGCTTGAAGTACTTCGTTTACATATTTTTGTATCCCTGTTTTAAAGCCGTTTTTATGGTGCATAGTATGATTTCCGATATTGTGCCCGCCTTCAATAATTTTTTTTATCAATTCCGGATGCTTTCGTGCATTCTCTCCTACGCAAAAAAATGTAGCTTTTACATCGTGCGTAGCTAATATTTCCAATATCTTTTCCGTACATTCTGTTGTTGGCCCGTCATCAAATGTTAAATAAACAATTGGCTTATCAGATATTTTAAGCCTGTACTTGCCGGGAATTAAAAATCTGATAAGCCAATTAGGTTGATATAATGATTTCATTATCTACCTTCTTTATAATATGATATACCTAAATCGAAAAGTTGTCTTGCTTCATCTGCTATTTCTTTGTCGGTATTTTGCATATCGTAGAATATTGTTTGAACAATACCGAGGGCATTACCTATTCCATTTTCATTTGATATTGCTTTTCTTTGTTTTGGTGTTAATTTTGATACCCAATTGATACGTTGTTCGCAATCGTCAAAGAGTGCATTGAAAATGTCTTTAGCATGCTCTTTCTCACCCAATTGATAATATAGTTTCGCTATTGAAGCGCAACTATAGTCGTAAGGAACGCAAGAATATGGCAATACTTCTTCTGATTTTGCAAGAACATTTAATGCTTTTTCGTTTTGATTTTCCGCCACTAATGATTCTGCCAATTGTACGAACATCATTCTCAATGTGCGGCACATGCGAATATGTTGTTCATCGAGATATACTTTAGGGTCATTTACATTTCCCCACAAGAATTTATTCATCATGTTGTCGTACATCTTTTCGGTGTTGACAGTTTGTCGGTTATGATTAGTAGGTACAATACGATAGGCAAGTCCTTCGAGTTGTAAATATTGCTGTATAGCAGGGTAGTATTCGCTTCCTACCGTTGCACAAACATACATAGGTCTCTCCCAATTGTTTGAAGCAAGCATTTCAAGGAACATTATTTGCGCTTTTGTTATTGATCGTGATAATGATATATTCATATTATCGGCAATATTTAATGTGTCGGCATCTCTTACCGTTTTTGTTGTCAATACTTGTTCTTTATCAATATCAAGAGTTAGTTTATTACTTACAAAAGTTCCTATACCGTTTTCGTCAATGTATTTAGATCTTAAAATCTTAAGTGCGCCACGAAGCGGTACCGCTTGTTTGTTGTCGTTCACTCTGCATACATCCAAATTGCCTTCGATATAATCTTTTCTATCCCAGCTGATAGGGAGTGGTGCCGATTCGTAAGCTTCGCGTTTCATCTGGTCAATATACCAATCCGTATTTAAGTAACTGAGGTTACAAACCCTTACGTCTGTACGATTCTCTTCCACTTCTTGATTGTACCAAAGAGGGAATGTGTCGTTATCTCCGTTTGAGAAGAGGATAGCATTTTCTTCGCAACTGTTGAGATAGTTCCATCCCATATCGCGGGCAAGTGTGCGGTTTGATCTGTCGTGGTCATCCCAGTTCTGTTGTGCCATTAATACAGGTACTCCCATTGATAATAAGAATGCTACTATTGCAGATAATGTTTTTGGTGTGAATTTTCCTAATATTTCGAAAAGGAACATCACTCCGATTCCTATCCATATAGAGAATGCGTAGAAAGAACCGGCGTATGCGTAGTCACGTTCACGCGGTTGCAATGGTGTTTGATTTAAATATACTACGATGGCAATTCCCGTCATGATAAATAAAGTGAACACAATCCAGAATTGCTCTTTTCCGCGACGCTTGTTCATTAATTGCCATGCTATACCTAATAATCCTAATAACAATGGAAGCATGAAATATCTGTTGTGCCCTTTATTATTCTTTAATGTATCCGGCATTAAATCTTGATCGCCGAGGCGAGCGTTGTCTATAAATGGTATTCCTGATATCCAGTTTCCTTTATCCAATTCACCATGGCATTGCATGTCGTTTTGTCTGCCGGAGAAATTCCACATAAAGTATCTCCAATACATGAAATTCACTTGATAAGAGAAGAAGAATTTGAGGTTTTCTCCAAATGTAGGCATTGTAATGTTTTCTTTGCGACCGCAACGGTCAGTAAGAATTTTTTTGCCTTTTACATTAGCCCAATTTTCATATTCTACAATGTGAGAAGGGTTTGAAGAGTACATTCTCGGGAAAAGCATGTTGAATTTTGGGTCCATCACGTAGCCTACTTGGCGTTTTCCTTTGCTTATATATACATCTTTCTCATCAGCCGATTCTTTCTCTTTTTGCTTCCAAAGAGTATTAGAATAGCGAGGTATCGGAACGCATATATTGCCTTGTATCTCAAGTTTTTCCGGTGCAGAATACATAGGTCCGTAGAAGAGCGGTCTATCTCCATATTGCTCACGATTCAAGTAACTTTGTAATGAGAATACATCTTCCGGAGAGTTTTGATCCATAGGCGTATTTGCCATAGATCTTACTACTATTATTGTGTAAGATGAATATCCAATCAGCATTACAGTTACACATAGTACTATTGTATTGAGCCACTTATAGTTTACTTTTTCTTTTAAGTGTAAGAGTAGTGCCAATATGGCGGCCAATATAGCAAAACCTATAATTATACTTAATGCACCGCTACCGATAAATGGTATACCTACCACTAAAATGGCAGCTGTGAATGCTATTGCCGCTAATTTTTTACTGCCCCCAAATTCAGTTTTATGTGTTGCATATATTGCCCATACCAAGATGAGTAATGTGCTTATTACATATATAAGTAAACCTGAATTAAAGCTCAATCCGCATACATTTACAAAGAATAATTCAAACCAAGATGCAACTTCTACAAATCCCGGAATCATGCCATAAAGCACGGCTCCCAATATTATTACAGATATTAATAGGGCAATTATGGTATTCTTTGATGTGGTTTTGAAAGATGCAAAATAGTAAACGAGTACTAAAGCCGGTATTGTTAATAAGTTAAGTAAGTGTACTCCAATACTTAATCCCATTAGATACGCTATAAGTATTATCCATCTTGTGGCGGAAGATTGCTCTCGAGAGTCTTCCCATTTTAGTATGCACCAAAATACAATAGCAGTGAAGAATGATGAGTATGCATATACCTCACCTTCTACAGCGGAAAACCAGAATGTATCGGAGAAGGTGTATGCCAAAGCACCTACCATACCTGCACCTAATGTAGCAATTCCTTGTGCAACAGTCATTTCACCCTCTTTATTACATACTATTTTGCGTACGATATGGGTTATCGTCCAAAATAGGAATAATATTGTAAGGGCGCTGAAAATAGCTGACATGGAGTTGATACACGCCGCAATTTGTGTAGGGTCGGAAGCAAAAAGAGCAAAGATGCGTCCTGTTAAGATAAAAAACGGTGCCCCCGGTGGATGCCCAACTTCCAATTTCGATGCAGATGCAATAAATTCTCCGCAATCCCAAAAAGAGGCAGTAGGCTCAATGGTAAGCAAATAGGTGATTGCTGCCACTATAAAAGCTACCCATCCTCCAATGTTATTGTACAATTTAAAGTGTTTCATTGATAGAATAATATTTGTAGTTTATAATTAATTAATTCTAATTATGTTGTTTTGTCGGATAGTCGATAGTATAATGTAAACCACGACTCTCTTTACGTGCTGTTGCTTGCTTGATGATGAGATAGGCTACTGAGATACAATTTCTAAGTTCACAAATGTCTTTACTAACTACAGAGCGGTCGAAAAGAGTCTCCGTTTCGCGGAATAATATTTCCAAACGGCTCATAGCCCGTTGCAATCTTAGATTTGACCTTACAATACCAACGTAAGAACTCATTATTTGTTGCACTTCCTTGAGCGATTGAGTGATTAATACCATCTCCTCAGGGAGTCTTGTGCCTGCATCATTCCAAAGAGGAATACCCTCTTTAAATGTTAGTTTATCAACTCTGGCAATCGCATGTTGTGCGGCGGCATCGGCGTAAACTATTGCTTCTATAAGAGAATTAGAGGCTAATCTATTTGCACCATGAAGCCCCGTACAAGAGCATTCTCCCGCTGCATAAAGGCGGTTGATGCTCGTTTCTGAATTCTCGTTTACCTTTATTCCTCCACAAAGATAGTGTGCCGCAGGTGCTACCGGTATGTATTGTTTGGTGATGTCTATCCCGTAGGATAAGCATTTCTCGTAAATCATCGGGAAGTGCTCTTTCGTTTCTTCTGCCGGCTTGTGTGTAACATCGAGGTATACATGGTCGGTACCTGCAAGCTTCATTTCCGTATCAATAGCTCTCGCTACAATATCTCTCGGAGCAAGGGAGCCGCGTTTGTCGTATTTATGCATAAATTCTTCGCCTTTTGTAGTGCGAAGTACAGCTCCATAGCCTCGCATCGCCTCTGTAATCAAAAACGATGGTCTTACTCCCGGATGATAAAAAGCGGTAGGGTGAAATTGTACAAATTCCATGTCTTTTATCACTCCCCTGGCTCTATGTACCATGGCAATACCGTCACCGGTGGCTACTAAAGGATTGGTTGTCGTGGTGTATACATTACCTATACCACCTGTTGCCAACATAGTTACTTTCCCTAAAAAGGTGATTATTTGATTGTTTTTGGAGTTTAATGCATATATTCCATAGCATTCGATGTTTGGAGTATGCTTTGTTACTACCTGACCTAAATGGTGCTGTGTGAGAATGTCAACGCCGAAATGGTGCTCGAAAATAGTTATGTTCGGGTGTTGACGTACTCGCTTTATAAGCGATTGCTGTATCTCCGCTCCGGTAGAATCCTTGTGGTGGAGAATTCGAAATTCGGAATGTCCGCCCTCTCTATGTAGGTCAAAACTACCATCCGGTGCTTTGTCAAAATCTACACCCCATTCCAATAATTGCTTTATCTGTTGTGGTGCATTTTTTACTACTTTTTCTACTGCATTGATATCACAAATTCCATCTCCGGCTATCAATGTATCTTGTATGTGTTTTTCGTAATTGTCTAATACGGGATTAGTTACAGAGGAAATTCCACCTTGTGCCAAGGCTGTATTAGCTTCCTCAAGAGTAGTCTTGCATAAAATGGCTACTGAACCCTTATCAGCTACTTTTAGTGCAAAGCTCATTCCGGCTATTCCACTTCCTACAACTAAAAAATCAAATTTCTTTATCATATTGTATTTGCATTTTATACAGACTGCAAAGTTACAAAATTATTATATATTATCTATTTTATTACTCTTAAATTTTTATCTCCTACTTTCGTCAAGCAATTACAAATACATTGACAAAATCATAAGGCTATAACTATGTACTACTTCGTAGGTTTCATTCTTTGACCATAATGTATTATAAAAAAACCGCTTCTTACTCTAAGAAGCGGTTTTTTATTAATTGAAAATTAAATATTTTCTAATACATGAGTGAGTAATTTCCAGAATTTCTCTGTATCACCGATATGGAGTTTTTCGTCAGGAGAGTGAACGCCTACCATAGTTGGGCCAACACTTACCATGTCGAGATGTGGATATTTTTCGAGGAATAATCCGCATTCCAATCCTGCATGAATAGCGCAAATGATAGCTTTTTTGCCGAATAATTTTTCATAAGTGTCGGCAACAATATTTGCAATAGGGGATTTTGGATTTGGTTTCCAACCCGGATAACCATCGCCATGGGTAGCTTTTGCCCCTGCTAATACAAATACGCTTTCTACCATATATGCTGCATCGCGCTTGCTGCTTTCAGTACTGCTACGTTGACTTGTAGTGATAAGTATCTCGTTGTCGCCTTGCATCTTAATGGCAGCAAGGTTTGTTGATGTTTCTACAAGACCAGGCATATCATCGCTCATTCTCAATACACCATGAGGACATGCATAGATAGAATAGATAAGTTTATGAGCTGTTTCTTTATCTATCATATACTCAGGCTTATTGCAGCTGTCAATAGCAATTTTTACTCCAGGGTCGGAGATGGATAATTCTCCCTCTATCTCTGCTGCAAATTTATTGAGCATAATGGTGAGTTCGTGTTTGAAATCGGTAGGAACAGCACAAACAGCAGAGGCCTCACGAGCAATGGCATTGCGTAAATTTCCTCCGCATATTGATGATATTCTTAATTCTGTTTTTTGAGCCACTTGCCACATAAATCTGTTGAGAATCTTGTTGGCATTACCTCTGTTTAAGTGGATGTCACCACCTGAGTGCCCGCCTTTTAAGCCACTTACATTGATAGTAAAGTAGTAAAGACCTTCCGGCATTTCCTCTTTTTTGTAAGTGAAAGTTACTGTAGTGTCAATACCACCGGCACATCCGATAAAGAATTGACCGTCATCTTCAGAGTCAAGGTTAATAAGTAATTGACCTTTTAAAAGATTAGGGTCGATGGCAAAAGCACCTGTCAATCCGGTCTCTTCATCTACAGTGAAAAGGCATTCAAGAGCCGGATGTTTTAAATCATCACTTGCCAATATTGCAAGCTCTGCCGCCATTCCGATACCATTGTCCGCTCCAAGTGTAGTGCCTTTTGCTTTAAGCCATTCACCATCAACATAAGTTTGGATAGGGTCGTTCTCAAAATCATGTACAGTATCATTGTTCTTTTCACATACCATATCCATATGTGATTGTAATATTACTGTAGGCTTATCTTCATAACCTTTAGTCGCAGGTTTGCAAATCAATACATTACCGGCAGCGTCAGTGCGAGTTTCCAAATTGTGTTTCTTTCCGAATTCTTGAAGGTAAGCAATAATTTTTCCCTCCTTTTTAGAAGGACGTGGAATGCGTGTTATTGCATCAAATTCTTTCCATAGCCTTTGTGGCTGCAAATCTGTAATTGTCATTTTTTTGTGTTTTTATTGGTAAAATTTATATGTATTTTCTCCGTACAAAAGTACAAAAAATATATTTAGTCTCCAAATCTTCCGTAAAAAAGTGGAGGTATTAAAATAATCAATTGTATTTTCTTTTTTATTAAACTTTTTTATTACCTTTGTCACGAAAATAAAATTGATTGATTATGCTCTGCCGTTAAGGCAGTAATTTTGCGTTAAATAATTGATGTTTAAAACTATACTACCGGCTTTTATCGTTTCTTTGGCATTGTTGCTCGTTGCAATTTTTGCTATGGCGTATCGTGCACTATTCATTAAGGGCGGAAAATTTCCGAATACCCATATTGGTGCAAGTAGAGCAATGAAAGATCGTGGCATTACTTGTGCTACTTCGCAAGATCGTGAAGCCCGTAGTAATATTAAAAAAAATAAAAAATCGAAATGAAAAAAATCTTTGTTATCTGTGCTGTTGCACTTGTTGTGGCTTCTTGTGCCAATGATAAAAAAAATGATGAGGTGAAAAAAACTGATACTACTACAGAATGTGTTGCTCCTGTAGAAGGAAAATTACCTATCGCTATTGTGAATACCGACACATTGCTGAATAACTATTTCATGGCAATAGAGGCTAATGAAACTTTGATGACTAAGCAAGAAGATGCTCGATTAGAACTCAACCAACGCGCTTCAGGATTGGAAAAAGAGATGATTGACTTCCAACGTAAAGTAGAAAATAATGCTTTCTTGTCTCGCGAACGCGCAGAAGCCGAGCAAAGAAGATTGCTTAATAAACAACAAGAATTGCAAAACTTGGAGCAACAAAAAACTCAAGAGCTTATGCTTGAGCAACAAACAGTAAGTTTGCAATTACGCGATAGTATCAATGCAGCTATAAAAGTTATTAATGCTGACGGTAAATATCACCTTATAATTACTAATAGCATGCTCAATGATAACGTTTTATTCGCAGCACCTGAATACGATATTACTATGGAAGTGTTGGAATTACTTAATTCCAGATACGAATCTATTGAGAATAAAAAATAATTATTAATTTAATCAATAAAAAAAAGAGCACTACGAAAAGTGCTCTTTTTTTTATTGTTCATTATACTCTTTGAATTCGTAAAAAGGTGAAGTGGTTGTTCTTTCAAGCGGTGTAAGTATTTCTAATGTAATACCTTTTGCCGCAAGAGCATCGTTGACGGTTTTAAAAGCAAGCTCCGGAGTGTTGTTTTCTTGACTTAAATGGCAAAGAAATACATGTGTGAGATTGGGATTGTAGTTGTCTGCCAAAAATTTTGCCGTGTGATCATTACACAAATGGCCTGTATGAGAGCGTACCCGTTGCTTTAATTGATAAGGATAAGAACCATTTTTCAGCATGTTTTCATCATAATTCGCCTCTATTATCAAATAGTTTGCCTTGATAATATGGTCTGCTGCCTCTTTGCCGATATATCCAAGGTCGGTAGCTATTACAAAATGTTGATCACCATAGATAAAAGAATATCCAACACTATCAGAAGCATCGTGTGATACCGGGAATGATTGTATCAAAAAATCTCGTAGGTAGATATGCTCCCCTTTTTTGAAGAATTTACAGCAAGAGGTAAGCTTTTCCGTAACCCTATAATTCTTGTTGATGCCACGTTGCATCTCGGCAGTAAGGTATATAGGTAGATGGTACTTCTCTCCAAGAGAACCCACCGATTTAATATGGTCGGTATGATCGTGAGTGATAAAAACACCCCAAATATTCTCAAAACTTAAGTTGTGCTCTTTTAATTCCTTTTTGATAGTGCGTACACCAACGCCCGCATCAATAAGAAATCCATATTCATGAGTGCCTAAGTAATAGCAATTTCCACTACTGCCACTCCCCATACTGAAGAAACACAATTTATTCATCGTTTATTTTATTTTAGAATTGCAAAGGTACAAAAAAAATAGATAGAGTTTTATTGAAACAAAGAAAAAATCGTACCTTTGCAAAAAAATAATTATTTACATTATTATTAATGAAACAGATAAAAGAAAAGAACATGATTTTTGGCATTAGAGCAGTAATAGAAGCTATTAATGCCGGCAAGGAAATAGAAAAAATTTTTATCCGTAGAGAGATGGGTGGAGATTTGCTTAAAGAACTTTTTGATTTGGTACAAGAGCGTAAAATTCCTGTACAAAAAGTGCCTTTAGAGAAATTAAACAGACTCACTACGAAAAATCATCAAGGTGTAGTAGCATATATCTCTTCTATTGAATATCAACATATTGAAAATATAATCCCTATGCTATATGAGCAAGGTAAAGACCCTTTTATAGTGATATTGGATGGAGTGACAGATGTTAGAAATTTTGGAGCGATAGCGCGTACTTGCGAGTGCGCCGGTGTAGATGCCATTATTATGCCGATGCGTGGCGGTGCAGCAGCAAATGCCGATGCCGTTAAAACCTCTGCAGGTGCCCTTCATATAATTCCCGTTTGTAGAGAAAATAGCCTTCATAACACTGTCTCTTATTTGCAAAAATGTGGTGTTAAAGTTGTGGCAGCTTCCGAAAAAGCTTCACATCTCTATTCTCAAGCCGACTATTCCGGTCCCCTCGCCATCGTTATGGGAGCTGAAGATGTGGGTATCTCACCTGATATACTGCGAATAGTAGATGATATGGTATCTATACCTATTTGTGGCCAAATCAGTTCTTTAAATGTATCTGTAGCTACAGGTATTATCGTTTATGAAGCTGTAAAACAACGTCGATAATGGAAGTCTTATACGAAGATAATCACCTTATTATAGTAAATAAAGAGGTGGGAGAAATTGTACAAGGCGACAAAACCGGCGATAAACCCCTTTCTGAAACAATAAAAGAATATATTAAAGAGAAATATGCTAAGCCCGGAAATGTATTTTGCGGGGTAGTGCATCGCCTTGATCGTCCCGTGAGCGGGGTGGTGGTGTTTGCAAAAACATCTAAAGCCCTTGAGAGGATGAATAGAATGTTTGCTGACCATCAGCAAATAAAAAAAACTTATCGGGCAATTGTATGTGGAAGACCGGAGCGAGCAGATGGCAAAATAGAGAGCTATTTATTACGAGTAGAGAAACAAAATAAATCATATAGCTATTCTACTGCCAAGCCTAATAGTAAATTCGCTTCATTGGATTATAAAACAATAGCTTGTGGCGACAGATATAGTGTGCTTGAGGTGGAACTTCATACGGGGCGGCATCATCAAATACGCTGTCAGTTGGCCTCGATAGGATGCCCTATAAAAGGAGACTTGAAATATGGAGCTCCCCGTTCTAATCCCGATGGCGGTATATCGCTTTTAGCGCATAGTATAGAGTTTATTCACCCCGTAAGTAAAGAACTTATTCATGTAGAAGCCCCATTGCCAAAAGACCCGCTTTGGAATAAATTACTGAATGAATAATAAATATGATAAAAAGACCATCAAACCAATGTGTTTGATGGTCTTTTTCTTATGTGTTGAGTATTCACATTTTACTTTTTCGGAGGGTTATTTCCCCTTCCACCTCCACTCGGATTACCTGTACGTGAAGGCCAATTCGGATTATTTGTTGCCATAATGATTTAGTTTTA